>PWSB01000206.1 GCA_003563375.1 Actinomycetota bacterium
CCCGCTATACTGCTCATGGCCGAGCCGGCGTTTATGGCCTGGGGTTTTCCCCATATGGACCAAACCGTAGGCCTGTGCCTTCTTACCCTGTCGTTGTCCTGTATATCGTCATGTATAAGAGAAAAATTGTGAATATATTCTATGGCACCGGCCAGGGGCAGGGCTTTGTCAAAATTGGAGCCCGTGCACTCGCATCCAAGAAGGCAGAGGGTGGCCCTCAGATATTTTCCTGTGTGTGCCCCTATGGCCTTTCCCTCTTTGTCCTGCCATCCAAGGTGATACCTTATCATATCGTAGAGGGGAAGCTCTCTTCCCTGGACCATTGACCTTAACTGCCGGTCTATATAAGGTTTGTATTTTAAAAAAATATCAGGCAGCCTATCCATAGGTATCTTCCAGTATCCTCCTCAGTTTAAGAAGGGTGCTGCTGGTGTCCAGGGTCACCATCCCGTAAGTTATGGGCTGGCCCTTGGCTACATCCTGCTTGAGTACCGCCCCTTCGGAGACCCCCACGGGCAGAAGGTCTTCCTTTCTGGCTAAAGCATATTCTTCAATAAGACCATATACCGTATACCCGCCTATCCCGTCTATTGTATCCCCTTTGGCCAAATCCTTTTTGGCCACGGTAATAACCTCTGAAACCGGTGCTCCCATCGGAGCGATGGTGGGCTCTCCGTAAAAATATGCCCTGGCCACAGAAAGGGGGGTCTCGATACTTGCCAGGTGATAGGGCCTGTAGAGCAGGTAATTGGGGCCTTCACCGCAAAGAAGATATTTAAGCTCGTCCTTTAAGACCTGGTTCTTGGTGGTGTAGATAAGAAAAACCCCGGGTGCCACGTCCCCGATGGCAAAGTCCACCGCGGGGGCCCTGTTTAATATGCCCCCCTGCGCTATAATGCTGAACAGGCTGGCAAGCTCTGACACATTTACTTTGGGCCCATGCATCCCCCTGATATCTGCCTTTATGCCTGTAGCATTGGAAAAACAGGCCATCTCTTCCATTGACTTGGTCCCGTCTACAAAAGAAGTCATCATCCTGGGACTGGCGCCTTTTTCTTTGCTGTATTCAGCCAGGGTGTCAGGGTTTGCGTCCTTGTCCAGGGGGTTGTTTTTTCCTTTTCCCGCAGCCACTACTTCCAGCCCCAGAGCCGTAGCAAAATCATAGAGCTCTTTTAATGCCCCGGGCTCATCCCCTGCCGCTATAGTATATACCACCCCTACCCTGTCGGCCATGGTCTTTAGAAGCGGCCCTATGGTAACATCTGTCTCTACATTTAAACTGACTACATGTTTGTTGTTTTCAATTGCAGAGCACGCAAGTTCTGCTCCGGCCATAGTATTTCCGGTAGCGTCCATCACCACTTCGACATCGTCCAGGGTGGTCAGGAGCTTGATGCAGTCTGTAAAGACAATCCTGCCCTCTGAACAGGCAAGGCCAGCCTGCCTCAAGCTTTTTTGGTCAAGTTCCCTGCCCTTTCCACAAATAGCCTCTATCTTTTCTCCAGAGATATCCAGGGAGCTTAACCTCTGGACGGCTGTGTCGTATTTGTCTGCCACGGCTACGACCTCTATGCCGGGTATGCCCAGCATTTGGGAGATCAGGCTTTTTCCCATCTGTCCTATGCCGCAGACTGCTACCTTGATAGACTTTCCTTTACCGGAGAGGCTGTTAAGTTTTTGGTTTATACCCAGCATAAAAAATTAAGCAATAAATTTATTTATACAAGCTTAAAGTATGTATTAAAATATTGCAAGTAAAAAGTGGGAAAATAGCGTTAAAAATCCAGCTGCCGGCAAAAGCAGCTGGATTGTAATCTAAATTAAAAAAGAACGCCTGCCTAACCCTGCTGTTCCTTTTCTCTCTCTGCAGCTTCGAGCATCTTTTTGGCAATCCTCAGTTCGGTCTTTCTCCTTATATCTTCGGTGTATACCCTAAGTTCTGCAACCAAACGATTGTACCTGGTTATATATATAGTATCTCCTAGATTTTCTGTCAAGTATTTTGTCAAGTTAACCCGAAGCTCATTGGTATCTATCTTTTTTATATCGTTCACTTGTTCACCCCCCATGACTTAATCTCCTCAAAACTAAAATTATAGCTTTCATACTATGTTAAATAATAGACACAATATATGATATCATAACAATTTAAAAATATCTATAATATAATTATAAAATCTTTAATGTTTAATCTGTTAATAAAATGCTTATTTGGAAGTCTTTTTTCTGAGGGCCAGCCCATATGCATACCCTGCAAGTTTGGCTGCATCTATAAGTACCAAAAGGACAGGCATAAAAAGTGCTGAGGCCGCCTTTTTAGGCAAGCTTTCTTTTCTAAACACGTAAGGGATCCGGCTCATGGCCTTATAGCAGTAAGCTGCTCCAAGGGGCAAAAAAGCTAGCAGCACCCAGGGGCTTACCAGCACAGAAAAAGCTATTATAGCCGCAAAAGCAGCCAGCGAAGCCACCCTTACAATATGGCGGGCCTTATACATCCCCCCAATTGCATCCCCTTTGGCATAGCGGAAAAACTGCCTGCCCACAGCTGCAAGGCGGTCCCTCATCTTCCAGTACACCACTGCTTGGGGAATAAACCTTATACTGAATCCAAGGTTTTTTAAGTTGAAATTAAACCGCATGTCCTCGCCAAAATCCATTTCCTGCGGATAGCCTCCCGCCTCCTCCCATGCGCTTTTGTAAAAACATATGTTCCTGGAAGAGGGCATAAAGCTTTCCTCCTTTATCTGTCCCGGCAGGGGGAGGATAGCCGAAGCAAGGCATTTCTGTAAAAAGCTCCTGGCCCAGGCCCGGGAGAAGCCTCCCGCGACCACTTTTTTGGCTGCGGCACAGCTTATGGAATCCAGCCACCTGCGGTCTATTATGCACCCTCCGTCACTTACGCATATCAACCTGCCCCTTGCCTGGCTTATGGCGATATTCCTGCCTTCTGAGATGCCTGCCCCTGCCCTCTGCATGACCTTTACCTCTACCCTGGGGTCAAACCCGTCAAAATAAGTCTTTAGCGATTGATAGGTCCCGTCCTCTGAGCCTCCGTCTACGATGATTATCTGGGAGGGGAGGACAGTCTGGGCTGATATGCTTCTCAAAAAAGGAAAGAGGGTATCCTTTTCATTGTAAACCGTGGAGATGAACGTTATATCCTTTTTTATCTTTTTATCGGCCATGTCTCTTAAAATATTTCCTCAAGGCTCCAAGATGATAAGAAGCTTTATCTTTTTTTCCGGCTGCAGCATAAAGCATCATCCTGTTTACCATGCCAAGAAAGTAGAGGAGGCTGGCCACCTTGGCATGGAAGCGGCCGAAATGTTTGTTAAAATAAGCTGTCCTGGAGGCCCAAACCTGCGACAGCCTGGTCCCCATGTCCCTGGAAGCTATAGCCCCGTCCGCATGCCGGGCGGTGAAAAAAGGGAAATAAAAGTTATGGTAGCCCATACCCGACAGGGTAAGGCAAAGATCAGCATCCTCGCTGTACATGAAATACCTCTGGTCAAAGCCGCCTGCATCAAAAAAGGCGTCCCTGTGCATAAACAGGAAAGCCCCGGAAAGCCAGTCAACCCTCCTTATTGAACCATGGTCCCACCAGCTAAGGAAATAAGAGGAAAGAAAATGTATACCCTTTACCCGGTAAAGGAAATAGCTCTCATAGAACTGGCGGGCAAGGGTTGGAAAAGAGCGTGCATTATGCTGCAGGCTTCCGTCAGGATAGGTGAGCTTAACCCCTATTGCCCCCACCTTCATATTCCTTGCTTTCTGGTAGTAAAAGTCCATAAGCTTGAATATATTAGTGTCAACAATCCTGGTATCCGGATTAAGGAAAAGCAAAAACCTGCCTCTGGCCCTGTCCGCACCCATATTGGCAGCATATGCAAAACCCATGTTCTTTTCGTTTTCTATTACCTTAAAGGACCCCCTGCTCCCTTCGAAGGCACGTATATGCTCAAGGCTTCCGTCTGTTGAGCCGTTATCAACTATTATAGCCTCCCAGCTCAGCCCCCAGCCGAGCCTTTTTATGCTATCCGTGCACTGCTGGATATAACCTTCACCATTATAATTTACTACTATTATGCTCAAGTCCATTATTTAAGTTGCGCCCTTACTATGTCAATAAGCCTTCCTGCAAAGTTTTCCGAAGAAAACATCCCGGATCTCTTTCTGGCGCTAGCCTGCAGCGCCTGGCAGTCATATTTCCCCTTTATGATGTCAACGGTGATACTTTTCAGCTCACCTTCATCCCTGAACAGGAAACCGTCGGTGCCGTCCCTTATGATCTCTTTTTGCCCTCCCTTGTCTATGACCACTGGAATGCAGCCTGCAGCCATGGCTTCCACGGTGGTAATCCCAAAATGTTCGAATTTCTCTGGATGCCTCTTCTCATCTTCCCCCATGCCGGCGGCATGCCAGAATATCCTGGAAACTGAAAAAAGCTCTTTGAGCTGCCTGTATCCCGCATTGGGGATTATTTTAACCGGATATCCCCTGGCTTCTTCCCGGACAGCGGCCACATAATCGGCATGCTCTTTTTTATCCGAAAGCCCCCCTGCCATATACAGGCTGTATCCCTGCATGAGCCCGGGGAACCGCTGGCAGAGCCCTTTGAAGGCCCGGGCCATTTCCAGCTGCTTCTTATTATGGTGCTCGGGGAAAAACCTCCCCACGGTTAGTATTATATCCTTCTTTTGGCCAGGCACAAATTCATGGGTGTCCACAGGGGGAAAAAGCAGCATGCTTTCTTTTTTCCAGAACTCCTTTATCCATTTTTGGGTATATGAGGATATGGCTATTATGCCCTGGTATGTATCCAGGAAACCCAGGTCCCGGGGATAGGTGAGCACAAA
>PWSB01000052.1 GCA_003563375.1 Actinomycetota bacterium
GAGGACCATCCATTGGATTACAAAGATTTTCAAGGAGTCATACCCGAGGGAAATTATGGTGCTGGGGAGGTCTTTATATGGGACAGGGGCACATATCACCCATACGGAGCAAAAGATACAGGGGAGAGTATTGAAAAAATGAAAGAAGGTCTAAAAGAGGGGCACCTGACCTTTATCCTTGATGGAGATATCCTGAAAGGCGAATTTGCTCTTATAAAGCTAAAAAAAGGTGAGCAAAAGGATTGGCTTTTAATAAAGAAAAACGATAAATTCGCAAAAGATACAGACATAACTAAAATCATGGCTCCCAGCGAAGGCGCAGGGGGTAAAAAAAAAATTATTCGGACATAGCCTCATCCCTTCCCGGCATACCCGGTGTAATAAAAACTTCCAGGGTGCCGCATATAAGGCCCATGCTTGCTTACCTGGTGGACAAACCCTTTGACCGCGATGGCTGGATATTTGAGATCAAATGGGACGGGTACAGGGCCATATCCGAGATAGAGGATAACAATGTAAACATTTATTCCAGAAATGATGTCCTGTTAAACCAAAAATTTATGCCCATTGTCAGGTCCCTTAAAAAAATGGAATTGGGAAATGCCTCCCTGGACGGCGAAATAGTGGTATTGGACAGTGAAGGCAGATCCGACTTTTCAGGGCTTCAGCAATATATCAGGACAGGCAAAGGCATGCTTGTCTACTATGTCTTTGACCTCATCTACTACAATGGATTTGACCTGAGAGGATCTGAGCTTTCTTTTAGAAAAGATATCTTAAATAATATATTCAAAACCGCCCCCAGCAATAATATAAGGGTAAGCGGCCATATAGAAAACAGGGGAATAGATTTTTATAAAGCTGCTCTGGATAACAGGCTGGAAGGCATAATAGCTAAAGATAAAAAAAGCTTATATGAAAGCGGTAAAAGAAGCAGGCAGTGGCTGAAGATCAAAGCCAGGCCCCTTCAGGAAGCGGTAGTCTGCGGATACACCTTAAAAGAAGAAGGCCCCAATGAAATAAAATCCCTGATTACCGGGGTGTTCAAAAATGGCAAACTTGTTTTTTCCGGACTGGTGGGAGGAGGATTGAACCAACAGGAAAAAGCTTATCTGTTAAAGGAACTCTCTGGCATCACAACAGCCACCCCCCCATTTGAACCTGTACCAAAAATAAGGGCGGATCTTAAATGGGTAAAACCTGTAATTGTTATCCAGGTGGAGTTTACTGAATGGACCAACACTGCTCTTATGCGTCAACCTGTCTATAAAGGGATCAGGATTGATATAAGTCCCCAAGAAGCTGTATTTGAAAAAGAGAACAACACTGATTCCATTATTTTTAAAAATAAGGGTGATAAGATCGCTCCTTCGGTTAAGCTTTCAAACCCCGATAAGGTATTTTGGCCGGAAGACGGCATAAGGAAGGGGGATATGTTTGATTTTTATAAAAAGATCTCACCCTATCTCCTGCCCTATATTACAGGCAGGCTTCAATCACTTAACCGCTGCCCTGATGGTATATATGGTCAATGTTTTTACCATAAAGATATGGACCAAAAGCTGTCAGGGGATATAAAGACCGTAAACATATATTCGGAATCAAGAAAAAAACACATAAACTATCTGGTATGCACCGGGATTGATTCCCTGCTTTATATGGTCAATCTGGGCACAATAGAGATAAACCCCTGGCTTTCAAGGGTGGATAGCCTGGACTATCCTGATTATGGCATTCTTGACCTGGATCCTGTGGAAATAAGTTTTGGGGAAGTTAGAAAAGTGGCCCTTATGGCAAAGGAGGTAATGGACAGCGCTAGGATCAAAGCCTTTTGCAAGACATCCGGTTCAAAGGGAATCCATCTCTACATCCCTCTAGGGGCTGCATACACCTATGAACAGGCTCTCTATTTTTTAAGGATAATAGCTAAGGTCATAAATGATAAGTCCCCCCAGAATACAAGCTTGATAAGGCAGCCGGCCAAAAGAAGGGGTAAAGTCTATCTGGACTGCTACCAGAACAAAAAAGGGGCTACGGTGGCTGCCCCATACTGTTTAAGGCCAAAGAAGGGGGCTCCGGTATCAACACCCCTGCTATGGGAGGAACTCTCAGAGGATATTGAACCCGTTGATTTTAATATGCGCAATATTTTTAAAAGGCTTGATGCCTTGGGAGATATATGGAAAGGGTTGCTGGGTCCGGGAATTGATATGGCCAAATGTCTTGAAAGGATACAGGGGATTTGATCTGAAGGCGGACAATCCGGCATGATGGGTTTTTTATCTTAATTCTTATATACTGAGATTATTAATATTATTTAAGGGGAGTTTTGGGCCAAAACAGATTGAAAATAGGCATTTCAGGTTCCTACGGCGGCTGCAATCTTGGAGACGAGGCCATACTTCAAAGTATCGTAACCTGTATCAGGCACTCCTACAAGGATGAAAGCCCCGAGATTACCGTATTTTCCAGAAACCCTGAAGATACCATGAAAAGGCATAAAAATGTGGTGGATAGGAGTATACCGGTCAGGGATTTTACTCCTAATGAGATCATGCCTGAACTTAAAAGGTTAGACCTTTTTGTCCTTGGCGGCGGGGGTATCCTGTTTGAGGGCGAGGCAAGGAATTTCTTGAGGGAGGTAGAGATAGCAAACCAACTGGATGTCCCGGTGATGGTATATGCAATAGGCACTGGCCCCCTGGAGGATCTTTCTTTACAAAAATATGTAAGAAAGACTTTGAGCAGGGCCGAAGTTATAACTGTCAGAGAAAAAAGCGGGCAGAAATTCTTAGAAGAGCTTGGGATAAATAAAGAGGTCATAGTAACCGCTGATCCCGCTTTTCTGCTTAGTGCAGAAGAGGTATCACGGGAGGACCTGCTCTCGGAGGGCTTCAAAGAAACCGGGAACCTTGTAGCAATTTCGGTGAGGGAGCCCGGGCAGGCGGCCCCTGACCTTGATGAAGATGTTTATCTTTCCCTAATTGCAGATGCAGCAGATTTTATTGTGGACAGGTTCGAGGCGGATGTGGTCTTTATACCTATGGAACCAAAAGATATCCAACATTCCCACGGTGTTATCTCGCGGATGCTCCAGGCCAAGGAAGCAAGAGTACTAAAAGGTGATTATACATCTGGACAGGTCATGGATATAATGACAAGATTTTCATTTGCGGTGGGCATGAGGCTTCATTTTCTTATTTTTGCTGCACTTCAGGGAATCCCCTTTGTAGCCCTCCCATATGCTTCAAAGGTAAGGGGGCTGCTAAATGACCTGGAAATCAAGATGCCTCCTTTAAGGCTTGTGAATGCAGGAAGGGTGGCCGCTTATATCGACAGATTCTGGGATGAAAAAGAAGAGATAAAAAATAAAATATCCCAAAAGCTGCCGGGCTTAAAAAAAAGAGCCCTCCAAAACAACCAACTGTTAAAAGACCTTATAAAAAGGCTACAGGAAGAAAAAAATAAATAGCCAACAGACATATGCCTCCTTTAAAAAAACCAAAAAGCTATGATTTTATCCGGCTGAAACCAAGAAAGGCTTTGCTTGCAGCCGAGACCGATGTCCTTATAGTAGGGGGCGGGCCGGCTGGCTTAGGCGCTGCATACGGTGCTGCAAAGGCGGGGGCAGAAGTAATTTTAGCAGAAAGGTATGGTTTTTTTGGTGGTAACGCTACAGCTGCCCTGGTCAATCCTTTCATGTCTTTCTACACCCAGAAAAAGATATCCAGTAAGGCTTGCCAGGCTCTTCCCATATACCCCAGAGACCATGGGGAAGGCTTTCCTGCCATAGGGGGAGTGGTAAAAAACTTTATTGAGAGGCTGGTAAAAGCAGGAGGAGCCATACCGCCCGGTGGCAAAACAGGATTTGTGGTGCCTTTTGACCATGAGATCTTCAAGCTTTCTGCAATAGAGCTGCTGGATGAGCTTGGGGTCAAATATTTATTGCATTCATTTGCAAGCGGCATAACCGGTATAGAGGACGAGAAAAGGGATAAGGGCCGCCAAATGCAAAAGACAAACGGGGTGGTTTTTGAGACAAAATCCGGCCCTGTAGCCATAGAGGCACAGGTGATCATAGATTGTACCGGGGATGGGGATATAGCGGCAGCAGCAGGGGCACCATTTGATATAGGAAGAGAACAAGATGGCCAGTGCCAGCCGATGACCTTGTATTTTAGGATGGGTGATTTTAAAAAAGAAATATTTGAAAAATATGTGGAGGACCATCCCGGGCAGTGGAATGGGGTATACGGCCTACTGGACCTTATTCACGAAGCTACAGAAAAAGGAGAGCTTGACCTTCCCAGGGAAGATATGCTTTTTTTCTCTACCCCCCATGAAAAAGAGGTAAGCATAAACTCCACCAGGGTAATAGATGTGCTTGGTACAGATGTTTGGGACCTTACTTATGCAGAATGGCATAGCAGAAAACAATTAAAGCAAATAGTCCGTTTTTTAAAAAAGTATGTCCCTGGATTCCTCCACAGTTATAATGTACAAAGCGGGGTCGATATAGGTGTGAGAGAGACCAGGAGGATAATCGGGGATTACACTTTGACTGTAGAAGACATCCTTAGCCTTAAGAGGTTTGATGATAGAATAGCTTTGAGCACCTATCCCCTTGACATACATTGCCCTTCAGGGAAAGGCACCGAGATAACCAGGATACCGGAAGGGGGTGCCTACGGTATCCCCCTTCGATGCTTGATCCCTAAAAAAACATCAAATATGCTGACAGCAGGCAGATGTATCTCAGGGACCCATGAGGCAATGGCCTCCTACAGGGTTATGCCTGTCTCCATGGCAACAGGCCAGGCTTCAGGGGTATGCGCAGCTTTGGCCGCAAAA
>PWSB01000011.1 GCA_003563375.1 Actinomycetota bacterium
ACTGGGATGGGGCAAGCCCTGCCTATGACGGGGACAGCGTTGGGGTCTACTCCTTTGAGGGAAGCCTTGAGCTTATCCAGGGTATAAAAAACAGCGGAGGCTATACCGCTTCAGCCCAGGTTGTCATTTATATGGAAAAAGAGCCAGAAGAAACCCCTGTAGGACCAGTAACTGAAACTAAATCTGAAAATATCTCTGTCAACTATCCTTTGGACCGTAAACCTATCCAATACTACCAGAGCGATGGAGAACCTGTTACGTTTTTCTATAACAGATTTTTAAAAAGAGAGCCAGATGCGGAAGGATACGTCGCTTGGAAAAAGGCTATAAACAAAGGGGCCATATCAGGCTATGATATGATGTTTGGTTTTGCTTTAAGCAAAGAATGCATAAACAAGACCTCATCTTATAATGATGAAGAATTCATTACCTTCCTATATAGGGCAGCTTTTAACCGGGAACCTGACAAAAAAGGTTTTGAGGGATGGGTAAGAGCTCTTGGAAACAAAATGAGCCGGCAGGAAGTGGTGAGGCTATTTGCACAATCACCGGAGTTTTCAAAAGTTTGCAAAAAGCTGGGTATATAAAAGAGACATGGACTTACGGGGCTGTGTTGCTTTTATTTTTTGACCCTTTTGGGAGTATAGGATTGAGAAAATTTAATTGAAGCGCCCAGGTTGACGCCTATCCATAGCAGCCAGATATTCCTTGCAGAAATAAGGTAGTAAATGAATTCAGTGGGACTCTCCCTGACCACCGGCAACCTGGTTATCAGATCCACTATAGGGCTGATGCTTATTGAAAGCAAAAATATAAATGGGATTATGGAAAGGAGCAAAAAACTTTTTATGTCCCAAAATGTTTTTTGATACTCGGTCCTGGTAAAGACCTGGGTAAGGTTCCCTATGCAAAATCCTATCACAATAAGCACAAAATATCTTATGGCCATATTTACCAGAGGGGTTACATCAATAAACTGTCCTGCCATCAGCAATAAAGGTTCCATTGCTATAAATATAGCTAGGAAAACCAGTACTACAATGATGTTTAGAAATATAACTGCTCCTCTATTCATCTTCCCTATACATTTAATATCATTCCCCCTATAATATTGTTAATAAGATAGCAAAAAAATAGAAATGTTTAAATTAATATTTTCAAAAGTCATATATTATCTTGCTTTTTTTCTTATCTTTATGTTTTCCATACTTCTTTTTTTGCAAATGATGGGGAACCAATTTTATCTATCCTACATAGGGCCCCATCTTGAGAATATCCTTCCTTTTCTGTTCAGATAACTCCCTTTGACCTGTAGAAAAGGTTCTTAGCTATATACACCAAACCTCCCAGCATTGCATTAAAGAGGATGATAAATAATATTATAAAAGAGAACAGCGCAGCCTGGCTTCTGGTTGTCCCCAAGGCTACCAACAGGAAAGCCAAGGCATTTTCCCTTACCCCAATACCCCCAATAGTTATAGGTATATTGGCTACAATAGAGACTACCTGCACCATAAATACAAATGCAGGAAGCCTTATGGCAAGTCCCATGGATGTGGAAACCGCCCAGTATGCCAGTATGAAAAAGAATTGCATTATAAAGCTGTACAGGCAGCATATGAAGAATTGTTTTTTTCTATTCCTGTAGCTGAGAATGATACCTCTGAAGGCACTAAGTTTTGGCTTGATCCTTTTTAGTAACCTGAATCTCTCAAATAACCGGTCCAACCTGAAAAAATAGGGATTGATCAATATGATTATCACCATCACCATGGCAGCGATAAATGCTAACAGACTTATAACCATGTTAAGGCTTAGTATGGCATGCATCCCAAAGGCAAAGGAGGCTAGTAGATATATAAGGCCTGTCAGTATGCCTACAAATCTTTCCAGAACAACCGTAGAGCTGGTCTTGGGCGCTCCTACATCTTTGTTCTTGGCCAGGTCGTATACCCTGTAAGCATCGCCGCCTACAGTAGTTGGGAGTATATTGTTGTAGAAAAAGCCTATTAAGATAGATTGGTGCAGGAAAGGTTTCCTTATATGTATGTCTTGCGCCTTAAGCAGTATGTCCCACCTGAAGACACCCCCGGATATAGCTAAAAAGTACGAAACGACAGCTGCTGATAAGAAAAATATATCAAGTTCCCTGGCCTCCATCAGCATGGTCCTTAGATTATCAGCATTTCTGTAAACCAAAAAACTTATAAGGCCAACACTTACTACTACCCTTATGATCGTAGATAATGTCTTATTTATCCTAGCCATCATTTACCATAGTCTTTTTTTAAAAAATCTTTTAAAGCCTCTTCCCAGCTTCTCATAAAAAATATTTGATTCGCTTCCAGGTTATGGTTATCCAAAACCGAATAAGCCGGCCTTTTTGCCTTTCTGTTAAGCTTGCTGCTGCATATCGGCATCAGCCTGGTGTCTACACCCATCAGCTCAAAAATACGCTTTGTAAAATGATACCAGGTACACTGGCCTTGATTTGTAGCATGGTATATGCCAAACCTTTTTGAACTGACTAGTTCTTTGATGCAGCGGGCAAGGTCCAGGCTGTATGTAGGGGTGCAGACCTGGTCGTCTACTATACACAGCTTTTGGCTGGTTTCTGCCCCTTTTAGTATTGTGTCCACAAAATTTTTTCCAAACCTGCTGTATATGCCGGTTGTCCTAACGATGTAATAGTTATCCAGTAGACCCCTTATTATCTTTTCTGCCTTATATTTTGAATCCCCGTATACACTTATAGGATGGGGGCGGTCTGTCTCTACATAAGGTATTTTTTTGGTCCCGTCAAAGACATAATCCGTGGATAAAAATAAAAAATCAGAGTTGTGTTTTTTTGCTTCCTCTGCCAGTTTTAAGGTGCCTTCTGTATTTACCTTATAGCACAGTTCCTTTTTTTGTTCGCAGCCGTCTACATCGGTATAGGCCGCACAATGGATCACCAATCCCGGCTTGACTTTCAAAAACTCCTTTTTTACAGCAGAGCTGTCGGTTATATCCATATCGAGGTCATAATCGAAGATATCAGCCCCGGGCAATCCCAGTTCAACCAGCTGGCTGCCCAGCTGCCCTTTGCTTCCGGTTATCATCACATTCATGTATATTGACCCATCTTTCTTATCCTATAAAAAGGCATCGCCAGTATAATTGTGGATAGTATCCCCAAAATCACGGTAAACACCAAATTTATAATATGGTAATTAAAACCGACTATTATGGCAATATCTTCTCTGAAACCAAGCATGGTAAAAACAGCCACAAAAGCAAATTCATAGGTGCCAAGCCCTGCAAGCGCATGGGTGGGCAGAACTGCGGATATCTCAGCAGCTGCTGTAGCCAGAAATATAACCCAGTAATTAAGCTGGGCGAATCCATAGCCCATGGGCTGCATAAGGGCATGGATCATAAAATAGTATATCGAGAACTTCACTATCCTGATGGTCACCGACAGCAGATATACTCTTCCGTATATTTTCCTGGCCCGTATTATCTCTATGTTCTGGTTGGTCTCTATTAATTTAGTGTAAATATAGTTTATGACCTTGTTCTTCTGCCAGTCTGTCTTTATGAGTATCCAGTTTATTACCTTTATGGCAAGCCCTACAACCTTTGATAAATAAAAAAGAAGTCCCAGTGAAGCTGCAAGCAGGACTGCTGCTATGACCATGACTATAGTAGAAGATACCGCATAACGCCCTATGCCTACTAATATGACAGAGATGATTATCAATGAAAAGACTATGACCAGGTCAAATATAAGAGCTATGGCAAGGGTGGAAGCCCCTATTCCTATAGGAAATTGAAATTTCTTTTTTAATACATATACATAAGAAAGCTCGCCGGTCCTTGCAGGAAGAACCATATTAAACGCATTCCTTATATGGGATACGAAAAAAAGATCAATGAGCCTTATTCTTTCTGAGCCTATGAGTATTTTGCTCCTATAACCACGAAGAAACCCGTCAAAAAACATCATGGAAAGCCCCAGTATCATGGTAGGGAGGTAGATATTTAAAAATGCTTCTACTATCCTGGCCGTCTCTACCTGGTTTAGGAGGTACCATACCAGAAAGATACCAAATCCCACCACTACCACTATATTTATTATCTTTAAGATAAGTTTTAGTTTCTTTTTTTTAGATCGATGCGGCATAGATCTCTTTATGTACCCCGTATATAGTTGGAAAGGTACCTGAAGCTTTTTCCAGGGCTTCTGGAAAAATGATAAAAGAATTTAGATATAAGGTAGAACGGTCCTCTTTTTTTAGGCTTTTTGTTTGTGAGGCGATTATACTCCTTCATATCCTCTTCGCCCGTCTTAACCTTGTATGCGCTGTAAATAGGGTCTTTACAGAAATTGACAAGAGGCCGGCACACTTTCTCCCACATGTATTCAGGCATGATCCCTTCTATATTTTTCTTGCAGCGCTGGTAAAACTTTTCATTATCGGCAAGTTTAAGTATTGATTTTTTTAAGTCATTTATGTTTTCTGCGGGCACCACAGCTCCCAGTCCCTTTTTTTGTATCAGCTCGCTTAAGCTGTCCCCTTCGGTTGATATGATGGGCAGGCCCGCCCATAAGTAATCCAGCATCCTGGTCCTGAAGGAAAACCTTGTCTCGATCTGCTGGGGATGGGTGATTATGCCGATGTCCGATTCCAGGAGGTAGTTCTGCCTCTCTTCATAAGCTACCCAGCCAAAATTAAAAAATACGTTTTTCCCATATACCCCTATCTTCTTGGCCAGTTCCACCGCTTTTGAGGCCATCTGCAGCTCCTTTACATCAGGATTGGGATGTTTTATGCCCATGAAAAAAAGTTTTAT
>PWSB01000063.1 GCA_003563375.1 Actinomycetota bacterium
AATAATCGTGACATTGAAAAAGAGATTAATTTTTTTGCAGAAGATTATGTCGATCACTTCAATAAAATAAGCGGTCGTGATGAGTTGAGGCAGTTTGTTGATGTTTATATAAAAGCTTTTCCTGATATCAAACGGACAATTGAAGATATTTTGGTAGAAGGCAATAAGGTTGCTAATCGATACAGGGTCAAGGGAATACACCAGGGTGAATTTATGGGGATTGCTCCTACCGGAAAAAAAGTTGAAGTAAATGGTATTGTTATAAGCCGCTTCGAAGATGGGCTAATCGCAGAAGAATGGGATCTCTGGGACACTGATTCTTTTTTAAAACAGCTTGGTTTAAAAGAGTTTCCGGTTTAAGGATCTGATACCTAATAAAAGGATAGAAAACTCCCAGTTTAACAAAAGATATCCTAACCTCTTCTATGGCTTGTATCATTGGGACTGTGGAAAGAAAGAACTAAAATATTACCCTGAAACTTTTTAGAGTCCTTGTAGATTGTATCTTGGTAGGTGGGATGTCAACCTATGCTTTTGAAAATGTACAAAGTGACCACATCATATATGTAGATTTTGGCATCAATACTGTAGCAGCAAGGCCGGCTTAGAACCAGAAGTAGAACCTAGGCCAAAGCCACCGATAGATGAGCTGCCCTATACAGGTTTTAATTGGATGTATCATTTTATGGGATCAGGAGCCCTTATTTTAGCTGGAGGTATGATGCTTACCTTAAAGAAGCTAAAAAAAGCTTAGGCGATACTATCCTAAACATTAACTTTGATAGGAGAGCCAATCCTTGGTTATTTAAAAAGCACTGTTATTAGATCCTTGAACTTTAGAGGGCATCCTTTCTTTAGATACCCTCTATTGTTTTGTCATAATCTTTTTTATTGTGCTGTGTTTGAAGGCCCCTCCGAGCTTGCCCTGTAGCCTTTGTTATTTAGATACTTCGCTATAGCCCCCAGGCTCTCTCCTTCAAGCCACTTCGAGTAGATAAGCTTAACCACTTTTGCCTCATAGGGATTGGCCACAAAGTTAGATTTTACCCAGTCATAGCCGTATATGCGTTTGGGATTGCCCGCAAACTTGCCCTCTTTTACCTGCTGAGCAATACCTCTTTTTACCCGCTGGCCTATGAGCCTACGCTCCAGTTTGGAAAAGGTGCCCATCATATCTGATATAGCGTCTTTTGTGATGTTGTTAAAATCAATCAGACCCTCTTTAGTTATAAAAAAAAGTGGCCAAACCTTACCGCACTCACGATATCTTCGGCATTGGCACACCATGTGATTATGCTGGGGCGTTTATCTATCATGGCATTGAATATTTTTCTGATGCTGTTGTAATCTGGGTGTTCGGGAAGTAAAATTTCTCCTGAAAAAACTTTGCGAAGCCGATTAAGAGCCACCCGTTAATAGATCTGCTCATTTTTACCTCCTTGAAACTATTATTATCCAAGGTGTTCCTTGAAGAAGGATATCAGTTCAGTGGCAATAGCTTCCGGCTTAAGATATGGGCCAAAGTGCGTGGTTCCTACAACCTGGCGTACAGTTGAGTCTGGTAAGTGATGTTCCATATAGAGTACAGAGTCTTTAAACCATGTTTTAGTAGCGCTACCCTCCAGCAGTAATACCGGCACATCAATTTTCGCCAGCAAAGAAGGATGAGAAGGTCCGGGTTCTTTAGACGCTGCAATCAGTTCTTCTTCCCGGAAGAAGATATCAAAGTTAGATGTTGAATTCATCCAAAAATCTTCAGGAGCACCGCTGGCCAAATCAGCTTCTGTATAAAGTAAGCTGCCATTTTCGATAAAGATATCTACAGCTTCAGCAAGTTTACCATCTGAAACCATTGAACCCATGCGGGTAAATAGCTCTTCTAACTGCAAGGCTGCATCTTCACTTAACATGTCATCCAGGCCTGGCTCATAAGCAGCAATCGCGGCAATATTGGTTGTGTCCCTGGCATAACAATGAATCCATAAGGTGCTTCCCCATTCAAGTAAACCCACCTGCTCGCCAATACTTTTAATGAAGGCTACTATATCCTGCACCAACCGTTTGAGTGAATGGTCTGCGCTGTCAACACTCAGGCCGCGCCCACGAGTATCCACAAGGTAACAAGTGAAATGCTCACTTAAAAAGGGCAGCATAAACCTCCATGTGGTTTTGCTATCGCCCGGCCCAGCAGGGAGGAGGACTAGTGGTGGCCCCTGACCTTTTACCTGCCCCACTATTTCTGTACCATCTTCGGATATTGCTCGGTTAACCTGAACAAAATCTTTTGCCATAGCTTACTCCAGATAATATAAGGCTTGATTTAAAACAACCTCATCTATTGTTCAAGCTGGTTATCCATCTAATATATCAGTATACTAAATAATTCCGGATATGGAATAGTAAGCAAATCTGGACTAGATTGATAATGATTTTTAAGATTGTCTCTCCCTTCTGTATTAAAACTAAGCTAAGGAAAAAAGGTTAATTCTGGAACTGGTAAAGGAAATTTCAGGTTATTTGTTAATACGGGCTGACCCTGTTAATATTTATAAGGATTAACTATCAATAAATATTATTATTTTTTCCCATGTAGTGATTGTAGGGTGATTTAAGTGATAACCACAAATATTAAATTTGTTAAACTTTCTACAGGGGTAAAACTCCAATATGCTGAGCAAGGAGACAGTACTGGAATTCCAGTACTGTTTTTACACGGTTTAAGTGATTCCTGGTACTCTTTTAAACCGGTGCTCTCGAATCTTCCAGACTCAATCCATGCTTTTTCTATATCCCAAAGGGGTCATGGTAATTCCGACCGCCCCAAAGAGGGTTATAGCTATAATGATTTTGCTGCAGACTTAAAGGCTTTCATGGATAGCCTGCATATCGAAAAAGCTTTTATAGTGGGCCATTCAAGTCCTGGGACAACAGCAGCTCAAAGATTTACAATCGACTGTCCAGAGCGTACAATAGGCCTTGTCCTTATAAGTTCTTTTATGGCAAATCCAAACAGTCAACTTGGCTGGGAGTTATGGGATTCCTTTGTGTCCAGGTTGTCTGATCCTATAGACCCACAGATGGTGCGCCAATTTCAGGAGAGCACAGTTACTAAACCTTTAGAGAAAGGTTTTTTTGAAACCATAATAGAGGAGAGCCTCAAAGTGCCCTCCAGCGTTTGGAAAGCTGTAGTAAAAAATAATTTGGAAAAAGAGGATTTTTCTAAAGAACTTTCAAAAATCAAAGCCCCCACCCTGCTTATATGGGGAGAAAAAGATGAGATGGTCCCTCCTGACGAGCAGAAGGATCTAAGTTCATCTATTTTAAACACTCGATTTTTTATTTATGAGGATATAGGTCATGCTGTTCACTGGGAGGCTCCAGAAAGATTTACCTCCGACCTATTGGATTTTATAGAAAGTGTTGATTAAATACTTAGGGCTGATGAGCTGCCATGCCATTTGAAGTCACAGATGATTCTCAGGCCTGTTTATTTTATAACATATCCCTGCATCATATTTAAAGTGCTAAATGCATTACTCTGGTCTTATACCCAACTATATTATTCAGCTTTTTAGCCCGGTTCGATATTATGATTAAGTTGAAATACATTGTCGGGATCGTACTCGGCTTTGACCATTGCAAGCCGTTCATATTTTGCCTTCCCGCTATAACCTGCAATAGTTCTTTCTCTTCCTTCATCAACAGTAACTGCAAGGTAAGCACCCCCACCGGCATAAGGCGCCATATCTGCGCACAGGGATTTAGCCCATGCTATTCCACGTTCATCATCATTCGGATCGGTCCACTGTCCAAAAGGGCTCACGGCCCAGGGTGCGCTAAGGTGGGCAATCGGCCAATCGCCTGTTAAGTCTGCAGCTGCATGCCCCCATGACAATAGTTCCTGTGTTGAGTGAGAAGGCACGATCATGTCGTAAGCGCGGGCACAAAACTTATCCACGGCCTTATCGGGAAAGGATAAAAGGTGCTCTGCCGAAGAATAAACACGATTTCCCCGCTCACCCAGGTCACTGTCTAAGGAACCCTGAATATCGGTGTAGGGCTTCTCGACAACTATTCTTCCCTCAGGTCCAAGCTCAAGTAGCGGAGCAATTGCTTCCAGCGCTTCACTTTCAGGACCCGGATAAAATGCACCCATGTTCACACAGAGTTGATTTACCAGGGACTCAGGCACATAATCTTCCTGAGGACCGGTCAGGTAAACTATATACATGTTCAGTTCCCTGCGCGCTCCGGCTTCAATCACATCACGGTAGCGGCGAATTAAAGCCGGGCCGGTCTCAGGTGAGTAAATCAGGTTTACCAGGGTTGCCTTCTTCAGAGGGTGTAGGCGGAAGGAGAAGGAGGTAACCACCCCAAAGTTCCCTCCACCACCATGAAGGGCCCAAAATAGTTCGGGGTGCTCATCTTCTGATGCTGTAACAATCTTCCCTTCAGCTGTGACAAGTTCTACTGATATAAGGTTGTCGCATGCATACCCATACTTGCCCTGCAGCCACCCTTTTCCACCGCCGAGGGTAAATCCGGCAACACCCAGGGTTGATACAGCCCCGCCGGTGGTAACCAGGTCATAAGGTTGACAGGCACGATCAACTTTGGCCCAGATGGCTCCTCCACCAGCTTGCGCTGTGCGGGAGGAGGGGTCAACTTCCACTTTGTTCATACGGCGCATGTCGATCATGAGACCTCCGTCAGTGACACTCCAGCCCGCGACATGGTGACCGCCACTGCGGATAGATATTTCCAGCCCCTGTTCGCGGCCAAAACTTACGGCACTCACGACATCCTGGGCATTGGCACACCGTGTGATTA
>PWSB01000089.1 GCA_003563375.1 Actinomycetota bacterium
CTCCAGTAACCGGATGTGGACTTTGTGACCATTGTATTGTTGGCAACTACGTTTTATGTAAAGATTACAGGTCTCTGGGAGTCAATTATGATGGAGGATTAGCAGAATACATGCGGATCCCCCCAGAATATATTTTTAGGGGAAATTATTTTATTTTACCTGAGAACCTATCCTATGAAGAAGCGGCTTTGGCTGAGCCTCTTGCTACAGTAATAAATGGAGCAAGTGCCTGCAATCTTAAGGCTGGCGACATAGTTTTAATAGTAGGTTCAGGCCCTATAGGAATATTGCACCTACTATTTGCAAGATTATGCGGTGCTCAGATGACCATAGTCCTGGAATTAATGGAGGAAAGGAGGAAACAAGCTCTGGAATTCGGGGCAGATAATGTTTTCGATCCAGAATCCAAAGATGTCAATAAACAAATTTTCAAACTAACCAATGGAAAAGGGGCTGATGTGATAATAATTGCTGCCTCTTCCGGAAAAGCGCAAGAGGAGAGCCTGCAACTGATTGCAAACAATGGCTGTATAAATTTCTTTGGCACCCTCCCCAAAGCAAGAGAGACAATCACCATAAATTCAAATATTATTCATTACAAAAATATTAAATTAACGGGCACAAGCGGTGCGAATATCTACCATTATAGAAAAGCGATTAGCTTATTGAGTGCAAAAAAACTAGATATTTTAAAATTAATAAGTGGTAGATTTAAACTTGGAGATGCCGAAGAAGCCTTTAGACGCGCAAAATCTAAAAAAGATTTAAAGATTATTTTTAAACCATAAGATTATTCGAGTTTAACTACCAAAAAAATTAACCTCAATTATTAAGTAGGCAGACACGCAAACCATTGAAAGAATCTATTTCTCTCGTTTCTAAAGAGTGGACCTAATAACAAAATCCTAAAAATATTTGACAAAGGGCGGAAAAAAATATTATAATTAGTTAATCTTATTAACTAAGTTAGAGTTTTTAAATTGGTTAAAAGTTTCAAGATCAACAAATCAATCGGGCCTCGCCAACAGTATCTTATAAATAAATCCATAATATTAAATTACATTATGGAGAACTCGAAATTTCTTACACGGGTAAAAATTGCAACTAAACTTGGAATAAGTCCCCCTACCGTTTCAAAGATAATCGATGAATTTATTTCTGAAGGATATGTAAAAGAGTTAGGGAAAGATGATTCAACAGGCGGGAAAAAGGCAATCAGGCTTGGCTTTAATGCAAAGAATAGAAGTTTAATAGGTGTAGATTTAGGGAAAGATAGAATAAGGATCGCATGGGGAGACCTAAAGGGAAATATATTGGAAAAACATGTGGGTTTTAAGATATATTACAAAGATAAAGATCTCCTGGACAAAGTCATTGCAGAGATCAAAAGTTTTATTGATGAGATTGAAAAAAATAAGGACAATGCCGGTGTTTTTAGAAAAAATTTATTGGGCCTCTGTATAGGCATACCAGCTGATATTGATCCCGTAAACGGGAAAATAATAAGTACCCCGCTTTTTGAGAGTTGGGAAGGGTTAAATATTAAAGAGATTTTTTCTAAGTACTTTGATATTAGAATCTATATTGAGAATTCTAAAAATCTATCGGCATTGGGTGAAAAATATCTTGGCTTAGGGACCAAACATAGAAATTTTGTCATACTCGAGGTTGGAGAAGGTATTGGTGCGGGTATTGTAATAGATAACCAATTATATAAGGGAGCTACCTTTTCAGCTGGAGAAGTTGGATTTATGATAGGTGATAAAAAAAAGCTCTATTCTTCTTATAAGCTAAAAGGTTACATGGAAAATATGGCTTCTCCTAATGTCTTAAAAAGAGATATATTAAAAATAATAAACTCTGGCGAAAAAACAATTGTCTCAGACTTGGTCAATAATGATTTAACCAAGATAACCCCTGCCATAGTATGCAAGGCTGCCAATATGGGCGATAAACATTCAAAAAAAATAATAAAGAAGGTGGTGGAGAATCTAGCAACTATAGTTTTAAATCTAATATTGGTCATTAACCCGGAAATTATAGTTATAAGCGGTGATTTAACCGAATTGCCCAATGTCAATAATCTATTCACAGAACCAATCAAAAAACTTGTCTCAAATATTATTCCTTTTGATCTTCCTATTATAGAAAATGCTTCCCTGGGGGTAGATGCAGGCATATCCGGCTGTTTGATCTTTGCTCTAAATAACCTAATGGGAAATAAATATCCATACAAGATTTTAATCGACAAATAAAAATCATCCAATAATGGAGGTGGTGTTTTATAGCTGTTATCTTATTTTAAAAATTGAAAAGGGAATAAGAAAGGAAGATTTAAATGAATGGAAAAGAGAAATATCCGCATTTATTCGAACCGATACAAATCGGGTCAATAGTTGCAAAAAATAGGATAGTATTTGAACCAACAGCAATAAGCTGTGGTAATGCAGACGGATCTATCAGTGAATTGGATATACTGCAATATACAGAGATAGCAAGAGGAGGTTATGGAATAATAAGTATGGGCGGGGTCACCCCTGATTCCAAAACTGGCCGGGTCACTGTCACAGGTATCATAGCGGATGACGACAATTATATCCCCGGCCTTACCAGGCTGGCAAGAAGTATCCATAAATATGGAGCTCTTGCAATTCCCCAGATCCAGCATCCTGGAAGGCAATGTCCCATGCCCAAGTACAGCATCATGTCAACCAATGACACAGTAGTCAAGCTTCCTTGGTCTGCAGGCCGGGAGGTAGTATATGCCAGTGCTCAAGAAAAGGATCCCGACAAACCTGTTAGGGGGATGACCACCGAAGAAGTTCTAGAACAGATTGATCTTTGGTCAGAGGCTGCATTTAGATGCATGCAGGCAGAGATGGACGGAGTTTACCTGCACGCGGCCCACGGTTATCTCATGTCAGCTTTTATGAGCCCATACCTAAACAGGCGTATTGACCGTTTTGGAGGCAGCTTTGAAAACAGGATGAGGTTCCCTTTGGCAGTCATAAAGGAAATCCATAATAAATGTGGGGACGATTTTCCTGTTATAGTCCGTTATTCTGCCAATGAATGGGTACCTGGAGGCATAGACACAGAAGAATCTAAAAAGATATCAGTAGCTCTGGAAGAAGGGGGAGCAGCAGCTGTTGACTTGAGCCAATGTATACAGGAGACTCCTGGTGCAGGCTTTGATCCCATGCACTACAAAGAGGGTTGGACATTATATTCCTCTGAAGCTGTCAAGCCTCTTGTAAATATTCCGGTTATCATAAGCCATGCCCTAAGGAACCCCGAGTTCTGCGACAAGGTGATAGCTGAAGGCAGAACAGATATGATAGGTATGTGCAGACAGGCTCTAGCAGATCCTTATTGGCCTGTTAAAACCCAATTGGGTAAAGAGAAGAAGATAAGAAAATGTATATCTTGTCTTACAGGCTGCTGGCAGGAATCCCTGATGTCTAGAAAAGAGATAGCTTGTGCAATAAATCCCATGTGCGGCAATCTTGATCTTTATAAAATGGATAAGAAAAAAGCCAGCCGTCCCATAAAAGTTGCTATCGTGGGTGGAGGGCCAGCAGGTATGGAAGCTGCAAGATGGGCTACTCTAAGAGGCCACAAGCCTACCATATTTGAAAAAAGCGATGAGCTTGGAGGGGCTATTTTAGGCTGTTGCCTGGTTCCCGAGAAACAAGAGAAGATGAAATGGTATGCAGACTGGCTAAGAAACGAAATGAAGGACTTGGGTGTAGATATCAGGATGAGCCACGTTCCCAGCGTCGACGAACTAAAGGAATATGAGATCATCTTAAATGCAACTGGAGCAGTAAGTTATGTACCTGAAGTAAGCGGCCAAAAAGAAAGGGTAATACCTTTTGAAGAAGCTATAGCTTGTCCTAAGAGCACATGTGAGTTCTACCCCGAAGGCAGTGACCGCAAGAACCGTAAATTGGGTGAAAAGGTAATAATATGGGGCGACCACTATGCAGCAGCAGATATGGTAGCCTTCCTCGGAGCAGCCGGCAAAGATGTCACCGTGGTTACCGATAGGGATGAATTCGGTTCTTCTGTAGAAGTAATCCACATGTATGTGCTAAGGAAAAGGATGGCTCAAGGAGATGCAGAAGCATTATCATCAAAACCCTACAAATACCCGGTCAAAGTGATGCAAGGCTCCAGTATTGCTGAAATACACGACCGTGAAGTTGTTGTAGTCGATAAATTACTTAACCGCCACAAAATAGAAGTTGATGATATTGTTAGCTGCTATACCAAGCCAAACACAGAAATGGTAGATGTTCTCAACGAAACCGGTCTCCCTGTTATTACGGTAGGAGATGCAAAAAGCCCAAGAAACGTACATTCTGCTGTAAAAGAAGGTGCAACATTTGCTTGTAAATTAGACCCCAATATTCTGATGAATTCAAACGGGGAAACGGTTGATGATCTGCCAATAGATGTACAAAAAGAACTTGGTTTTTAAAGGATGATATGACATTGGAAAGAGGTTTTCTCTGACCTCTTTCCAATGTATAGGAGAGAGAACAATAGAAGAGGAACTTCTCCTAATTGACAGCATGGACATGGGTTAAATTGAAAATGGATGAGTGATTTTTTAAATAATATTAAATAATTTGACAATCTTTGAAAAAAAATTATATAATTAGTTAATCTTACTAAGTAAGTATGAAGAGGTTTAAACATCAATAAAGAACAAATACTGATGGAAGACTCCTTTATAGCTGAGATAAATTACCCTAAAGTTGTACTAGTTGACAAATACATTAATCGCCATAAAATGAAAATTGATA
>PWSB01000133.1 GCA_003563375.1 Actinomycetota bacterium
AACCGAGAACAATACCCATTAATATGCCGTATACTATGGATTTTTGCAGCGTATCGACATTTTGAAGCCAAATAAATGTAAAAAGGTAAAAAGTAAAAAAAATAATTAAAACAGAACGGATTTTTATTCTGTCATAGATATAGCCGGCTAATAGGGAAAAAGGAAACCCTACAATAGCCATTACGCTAAGGGTCGTGGCAGCCACGGTAGGGGAAAGGCCCCGGGTACCTAGGATGGAAACTATGTGGAAACTTATACCGGTAACAAGCATGGAAGGTACAAACAGGCAAAATAAAACAAGCCAGTAGGTAAAGGTTTTGCGGGCTTCTTTTAAACTAAAAGATGGGATACCTCCCGTCCTCTCCTCTTTTTGGTCTGGGTCAACATTGGCTGTCTGCCCGGTTTTGGGCCGGGGATGGTTTCGGATCAAAAACCAGGTTAGGGGCGCCATAAACACTAGCAAAATTGCTCCCCAGAACTGCCATCCTATCTGCCAGCCCCATGTAGAGATTAGCCAGTTGCTGATAGGAGGAAAGGCAGCAGAGGCTGCCATCCCTCCTACACCCATTATGCTCAGCGCTAATCCCCTTCTTTTATTAAACCAATTAGACACAAGTGTGGGAGGCCAAACAGACATAGAGCCTTGCCCAAGAAGCCTAATCAGGAAGAAACCGAAAAAAAGCATGAATACATTGGATATAAATATCATCCATACACAGGATGCTCCCAGTAATACTACTATTATGGTGGCGGACTTTCTATGCCCAAAACGGTCGATCATTAGACCAACTAGTCCAATAGCCAGACCGGCGCCTACCGAACCAAGTGAATAGGTGGCAGAGACCAGGGAACGGCTCCAGTTAAAATTTCCTATAAAGGAATCCAAAAACATGGATACATTATAGGTTTGGCCGGGGCCTGAGAAAAAAACTCCAAGCCCGGAAATGAAAATGATTACCCATCCATACGAAAAACTTTTCTTTTGGTAATTTTTCTGCATCTATTTCCAATCCAACATGCTTAATTTAAAACCTAACTTTTCTATGTTAAGCTTTTTATAATAATCTCTCATTTATTTCAACTGTAGAAAAAAAATAACTTGCCAAAAGTTTGAGGGCAAGCATATATAAACTTTTTTACATATTTTTACTATTTACACCGATCACCCCTGCTATTGTAAACTAATCTATTTCTGTTACTATAATTAACTGGCCAACCTTAAAGGTTGGAGGGAAAGGAGGGGAACCTATTGGGTAAAACTAATAAAAATGATAAAAAATTCGGTTTCCGTAAATTTATATATATAGGAGTCGCTGCAGTCCTGGTGGTCGGTTTAGGCATCGGTGCCTTAATATTTGATTTCGGCGGCCAGCTTGTAGATGATAGCGGGTTCGAAGAGGCAAGGCCTCACCTAGAGCAGCAGCTAAGGATGGAAAAAGAGCACGAGGTCTTGATGCAGCATATAGATGGCTTGAGGGAGCAAAGCGATATTGTCAAAAGGCTGGAGGATTTTGACAAGGAAGACGGCAGTACCGTGATTGCTGAGGTAAACGGAGAAGAAATATTGTCTCAGGATCTTATCGATGCCGAGGAAGTGCAAAAGCAACAGTTTATAATGATGGGCCTGGATCCAGAAAGTCCTGAAGCCGATCAGATGATTGAGGAGATAAGGGAGGATATACTGGATAGCCTGATCATGAATGTCATACTTTTACAGAAGGTCCGGCAGGAAGGCATCATGGTAAGCAGCCAGGAAATAGACGAACAGTATCAGATGATAGCAGAGCAGTTTGGCGGAGAAGAGGTCATGGAAGACATGCTGGAAGAAGAAGGCATGACCCCTGGCGACCTTGAGGATGAAATAGAAAAGCAGATTTCTCTGCAGACCTATGCTGAAAAATATCTGGAAGAAAATCTGGATGAAGAAGATTTGGAGTTTTCAGAACAAGAGCTAAGAAGGTTATTTGAGCAGCAGCAGGAAATGCTTGCCCAGTGATATACATTCTTATCTTATAAGGTTTCCCTGTTCCCGGCTGTTTCCAGCCGGGGATAGAGGAAATATCCTGGATGAAATTTTTCTTTTGGCCTATTTATGGTAAAGTATACCTAAAATCTATAATCTATTCCTATGAGCAAAGTACTCTTGATCGGGATGAGCCCACTTCCTTTTGAGAATGACCGGAAGGTATATGGGACCGGTATCAGGACATGGCAGTTTCTGCAGCCGTTGCTTGGGGCTGGCCATGAGGTATGCCTGGTAAGCTTTGCCATCCCTTCCGCTTATCCTGAGGGTTTTGGTTCAAAGCATATAAAAAAATTCTCATTTAAAGACACTAGCTTCGCCTATCATCTTCTGGATGCCGGTGATTTCAACGATACAGCTCTTCTTTCGGGCATAAAAGATGATTTTGGGCCGGATTGTGTAATAGGGTGCACGTTTTATCCTTCATATATTGCTTCAAAGATAAAGGGCGGGATTCCGTTCTGGGCAGACCTTTTCGGCCATGTCATGGCTGAAGCACAGGCAAGGGCGGCAATAGACGATGATGATAGCTGCCTTTTCCATTACTGGAACGGAGAATATAATATCATAAGCTCAGCTGACCTGTTTTCTTGTGTTTGCCAAAGGCAGGAGTATGCCCTTATAGGGGAACTTGGCGCTGCAGGCAGGCTAAACAGGCATACTTCAGGTTACGCTTTTACCACCAGCATACCCTGCGGGATGCCCCGGCAGGAATATAAGCATACCAAAAAGGTCATAAGGGGCCAGCAAGGTGTCGGGGATGATGATTTCGTGTTCCTCTGGACCGGGGGCTATAATACATGGACTGATATCGATACCTTGTTTTCTGCGCTGCAAAAAGCTATGGCCAAGGACAGCTCCATCAGATTTGTATCGACCGGAGGAGAGATTCCAGAACAGGACACAAAGACCTATCCAAGATTTCTCTCTCTAATAGAAAACAGCAGGTACAGGGAGAGGTTCATAATGAAGGGCTGGATCAGGGGGGAGGATGTACCCAACTATTATCTGGAAGCAGATGCAGGCATAAACATAGACAAGGATATTTATGAGGTCAGGCTGGGAAGCAAGAACAGGATACTGGATTGGATGAGGGCAGGGCTTTGTGTATTGTCATCCAATGTATGTGAGCTTACCCAGATAATAGAGGATGAAGGGATAGGCTACACATTCAGGCCCCACGACAGCCAAGACCTCTGCCGGAAATTGCTGCATCTTGCCTCCCACAGGGAAGAGACAAGATCGGTGGGCCAAAAAGGAAGGGACTACGGGCTTGAGAATTTTAATTTTTCTACTACCACCGTAAAGCTTAAGGAATGGGCGGCCAGCCCCTGCCATGCGCCTGATTTTTCAAAGGAGAAAAAGATTTTCTTTGATAAGGAAGAGGCCCTGAAGAAGCTGGAATCCATCTCCTGTGGGCAGAAAAAGGTGATAGCCGAAAAAGACAAAAGGATATCAGAACTTAAAGCGGTGCTTGACAGGGGCTTTGCCTACAGGGCCTACCATTACATGCGGGCACTTAAAAGAAAGATAAGATAAACTGCATTACCACCCCTAAATTGTAATAAAAAGTTTTGTGTATTAAAATCTAGTGTACTGTAAAACCAAATATTAATCCTATGGGCCGGAAAAGCTTGATAATACTTATAAGCTACAATAGTGAAAAATTCATTGAAGACTGCCTCCTGTCCGTCTTTGCACAGAAATACAGGGACTGGTTTTTGGTGGTAGCTGACAATGGCTCCAGGGACCGGACCGTGCAGATAATAAAGAGGGTCAGGAATTTTTGTACAGAGCTTAGCTCTTCTAACTTTAAACTTATAAGGTTTTCAAAAAATCTGGGTTTTTCCAGGGCTATTGACAGGGTATTTTTTAAATACCTGGAAGGCGGCAAGGATTTTTCCCATATCGTGCTTATAAATCCGGATATGAGGCTGGGCAGAAATGCAATAGGAAGGCTTGTAGAACCCTTGGCCGATGGTGAGGTAGGTGTATGCGGGGGCCTTATACTCGATTACGGGTCCAATAAGATACAGCATCTTGGGGGCAAGATCTCCCCAAATTTTTTGACCGAACATATAGGATTGGGAATGGACTACAGCCAGCTCAAGGACCAGTTCAAGCAAGATGCCCAGGGCACAGCCAGGGCCATAAGGGACGTCACCTATACCACCGGGGCCCTTTTTGCTACCTCCAGGAAACTGTTCTATGGTCTGGGTGGGCTGGATGGCGGGTACCGGCCTGCTTATTTTGAGGAGCTGGATTACTGCCTTAAGGCCTTGAGGGCAAATAAGAGGGTAGTGGTAAACCCCCTGGCCAGGGCCAGGCATGCAGAAGCTGTATCCAGCAAAAAATACAGCAAAAAATTCTATAAGCTGTACCATAAAAACCGTCTAAGATGCGCTGTGCTGCATGCCAAGCTTTTTTATGCAGGTTTTTTAAAGGAGGAGGGGAAGTGGCTGAAAAACCAGGCCACAAGGGACCAGTATTGGCCGCTGGCCCTGGCTTATGCAATAAATATGCTGCTCTTTCCCCTAAACGGTGCAGCCAGGATAAAAAACCATTTTATATTAAACAAATTACAGTTAAAATAATCATAATCTTGTATTTTTTTAAGCAAAGGAAATTAATATGGAAAATGCGCCCAGAATACTGATAATCTCCCATGATGTGGTGGGGACCAAAATGGCTGGCCCCGGAATCAGGTTTTATGAGTTTGCAAGGCTTTTTTCACGTTTTGCAGATGTAACACTTGCCACGCCCAACCGCACTGACCTAA
>PWSB01000157.1 GCA_003563375.1 Actinomycetota bacterium
CTCTCCTACACGTGCAGCTGATTTAGGGTTTACTCTCGCTGTGACAAGGATGCCTTCTATGTCTATGTATGCATATATTTCTGAACCCATGGGCTCTGTTACCTCAACCGGCGCCTTTATTATGGCGTTATCATATTTATCATGGATAAAAAAATTGTCCTCCAGGTCTTCCGGGCGTATGCCTAATACGGCCTCTTTTCCTACCAGATCATTGTCTTTGATCACTTTCTTAACATTTTCAGCAGTGTTTATTTCAAACCTAGGGTTTTTAAGGGTATAACCGTCTGTCACCGTCACATCAAGAAAATTCATAGCGGGAGACCCCATAAACCCTGCAACAAACATGTTCGTGGGATGATCATATACGGTCTGCGGGTCTCCTGCCTGTTGGACTATACCATCTTTCATAATAATTATCTTGCTGGCCATGGTCATTGCCTCGGTCTGGTCGTGGGTCACATATACTATGGTTGCATTTAACCTTTTATGAAGCTTTGCGATCTCTGTCCTCATCTGCACCCTGAGTTTTGCATCCAGGTTTGAAAGCGGTTCGTCCATCAGGAAAACCTTTGGGTCTCTCACAATTGCGCGGCCAAGGGCAACCCGCTGGCGCTGGCCCCCTGAGAGCTGTTTTGGCTTTCTTTTGAGAAGGTCTTCGATCTTTAGTATCTTTGCAGCTCCAGTTACTCTTTTTTTGATCTCAGCCCTCGGAGTCTTCCTTAGTTTTAGTCCAAAAGCCATATTGTCATAGACATTCATATGGGGATAGAGAGCATAGTTTTGAAATACCATCGCAATATCCCTGTCTTTGGGAGGAATATCATTTACAAATCTGTCTTCTATAAATATTTCTCCGCTGGTCACCTCTTCCAGGCCTGCTATCATACGCAAGGTTGTAGTCTTTCCGCAGCCTGAGGGCCCTACCAGCACTACAAACTGCCTGTCTTCGATCTGGGTGTTGATATTGTCTACAGCCACTACTTCATCGAATTTTTTAGTGAGGTTTTTTAGCAATACTTGAGCCATGGTATCTCTCCTTATTCTTGGATATTATACAAAGGTCCCGCAACTATTAGACCGGCTGAGCGGGCACGGATAAAGCCATATCCATCTCTTTATCACGATAGATTATAAGGTAAAAGGTAAGCAAAAGCAATAATATTGCACCGCTTTGTTTGATGGAAAATGAAAATAGGTTTTACTATAAGGTTTCCTGGATTTTAATACCTTCATTATATATAATTACGTAAAAAAAGGATGGGATGGAATGGACATAAGCAGCACAGAGAAATATTATGTTTTCTTAGAACCTGAGGAAAAAGTCATATACGCAGCTAAGGGCCTCCTTGATGGTACAGTAGAAGGTAAATTGATCCTCACTGATAAAAAGCTTTTTTTTGGCTTCTATTCAAATATATCAGTAGACAAACAATTCATAGCCACCCATCCCTATATAAAGGATGCAGATTTAAAAGAAGGATTATTTAATTCTACTATCACGGTATCCAGCAAGAAGAAGACCTTCACTATTTCCAAGATTAATAAAAAAGAAGCCAGGCAGCTATTGGATCACATTATATCCATTATAGAAAAAAATAGATGATCCTTCTGGAAATCGGGCTACCTTAATTTCTTCGTCTTTGATGGTTACCCATACCCCCTCCCTGCCAAACTCTATAGCTTCCTGTTTGGATTCAAAAAATATATCGATCCTGTTCCCCTTGATCTTTCCTCCAGTATCCTCTGCAACAAATTCACCCAGGCCTTTTATCTCTAACTGGCTTCCAAGGGGTATTACTTCAGGGTCCACGGCTACTATACCTTTTTCCACCTCAAGTCCTGTGGCGGTGGTGCTGTCAGTTCCTTGGGCAGGATCGTTTGCGCTGTAGCCTGTAGCCTCGAAATAGAACCATTCTGTTTCTTCAGGGTCTTCCAACCTTTGGATATGGGTCTTTACCAGGACTCTTTCTTCTCTCGGTGATATAGCCTCTGCTATCCAGGCTGGATTGGTAATAGAGACGACTGCTGCAAAACCTATAAATACCAGCAGTATCCAGAACATGATATTTATGCTTATATTATATTTTTTCATAACTTTTTGCCTTGTATCAATTACAATCCATGCTTTTAAGTGTAAGAGATTATTATCTTGGGACTGATAAGTCAAGCAGGATAAAATTTGGATAAAATTTAAATGCTATACAAATGTATAGTAATAAGCTATAATCTGGTTAAACTTTTGAGGCAGGAAAATGAAAAGATTAACCACCAGGCAAAAAGAAGTACTGGAGAGTATACACAAATTCATAAGCGACCATGGTTATCCTCCCACGATAAGGGAGATAGCTAAAAGCCATGGTTTTTCGTCTCCACGGGCAGCCAGCGACCACCTAAAGGCGCTTCAGAGGAAAGGCTATATAAGCAAAAGTTCTCTGGCCAGGTCTATAAGGCTTACCGGTAAAGCTTCCGGTGAAGGCATGCCCAAGGTTCCCCTGCTGGGCAGGATAGCAGCAGGGCTGCCCATACTGGCCGAGCAGAACATAGAGGAATATCTGGTTCTTCCTCCCGACCCAAAAAACAGAAAGATCGATTTTGCACTCAGGGTTTCAGGAGACAGCATGACAGGCGACCACATAAAGGACGGGGATATCATACTGGTAAAGGCGCAGCAAACAGCAGATAATGGTGATATAGTGGTCGCCCTGCTGGATGGCCAGGCTACGGTTAAAAGATTTTACCGCAGGCAGGATGCAATAGAGCTCAAGCCTTCCAATCCTTCCTACGAGCCCATTGAAGTCAAAGAAGACATAAGGATACAGGGAAAGGTGCTCTCTTTATACAGAGTGCTCTAAAGGAGGGTCTTTGATGTTCTGCCATGTCCACCTTCACAGCCAGTATAGTCTACTTGAATCCACTATCGATATCCAGGGACTTGTAGAGGCCGCCTCAGATATGGGATTTAAGGCATTGGCCCTTACCGACAGGTATGTCATGCATGGAGCCGTAGAATTTTATAGCAAAGCCCTGGCCAGGGGTATAAAGCCCCTGGTAGGCTGCCAGATAAGCGTCATCCGGGACCAGAAGCCATACAGCCTGATACTCTTGTGTGCCGATGAGACCGGGTACAGGAACCTGTGCCGCATAGTCTCTGCCTCTCATCTTAACAAACAGTCAGCCACCCCGTCAGCAGGACTGGAACTCCTTAGAAGAAACTCTTGCGGGCTCATAGCCTTAAACCCTGCCCGCCAGGGATATGTATCATCACTTCTTAACGGGGGAAGGGATGAAGAAGCCAAAAGGGCCCTGGACAGCTGCATGGAGATATTCGGTCCCCGTTTCTATATGGAGGTGCAGAGATATCCCTTAAGAGTCTCCCAGCAAGGCTGCCTTTCTGAGACGATCATCGGTTTCAGCCAAAAAAACGGTGTTCCCCTTGCAGCTGGCAACGATGTCCATTTTATAAGGCGTGAGGATTATGGGACCTACATGTCCCTTTATAAGTTAAAATCTATGGCTGCCAGAACCAATCCCAGCCTGGAACCGGTAAAAAATGACCAGCATTACCTAAAGTCTGGCCGGGAGATGAAAGGCCTGTTTGAAGACATCCCTTCCGCGCTTTCCAATACCGCCGCCATAGCCCGGGAATGCAGCTTGAAGCTTAACCTGGGTTCCTTGCGCATACCCCGCTTTAAGGTGCCTTCCAGCTTCACCCAGCAAAGTTATCTGGAAAGGCTATGCTTGAGAGGGCTTGACAAGAGGTACCCATCTCCAGGGCAAGACCTCTATGCCAGGCTTAAAAAAGAGCTTAAGACCATAACCGGCCTTGGCTATTGCGGGTATTTTCTGGTGGTCTGGGATATAGCCCGGTTTGCCCGCAGGAACCACATACCTATATGCGGCAAGGGATCTGCTGCAGGGAGCATGGTCTCCTATGTATTGGGCATATCCGATGTGGATCCAGTTAAAAATAATCTTTATTTTGAAAGGTTTCTCAATCCAGAAAGAAAACAGCCCCCGGATATAGATATGGATATCGCCCATAAAAAAAGAGATGACATACTCCATTACCTTGGGTCCCGTTATGGAGAGAAAAATGTGGGGCGGGCATGCACCTTTGTCACCCTAAGGCCCAGATCGGCTATAAGGGAGACATCCAGGATATTAAACTACAGCAAACAGGAGACAGACCGCCTGCTGGACATGTCAAGGTATGAAAAAGGCCGCCCTCCTGGCTATGATGATTTACTCTCCCTTTCTTCAAGGATAGAAGGAAAGGTAAGGCATATCTGCACCCACCCTTCAGCGGTCATAGTATCTGACCGCTGCCTGGAAGAAAAAATACCCCTTATGCTTTCCGAACAGGGTAAAATACTGAGCCAGTATGATATGGACAGCATAGAAGCCATGGGCATAATCAAAATAGACCTGATAAATTCTCTTTCACTCACCCTAATAGAAGAGGCCACTGGCAGGCTGCGGCAAAGAGGGATAGACGTGGACCTAAAACGGATAAGGGTGGATGACCACAAGGTATTTAAGATGATGAAGGAAGGCAGGACACTTGGAGTCTTCCAACTAGAAAGCACAGGCATAAGGAGTTTGATGCGCAAGATAAGGCCCTCCAGCATACAGGATATCACCCTGCTTCTCTCCCTTTACCGGCCAGGGCCGCAGCAATCGGGGATGGTGGGCGAATTTATTGAAAGAAAATTTGGAAGGAGAAAGGTCTCATATCTGCATCCCGACCTCAAGCCCGTACTCC
>PWSB01000136.1 GCA_003563375.1 Actinomycetota bacterium
GACAGGATAATACTTACCAGGGATTCACTTATTCAGAGGTCTAAGACTTTTAAAGAAAAACAACCTGACATCATCCTTATAGTCAGCAGCGATTACAAGGAACAGCTTAAACAGCTAAAGGATCAGATAAACTTAAAACTCGATGCTGTCTTTGACAGGTGTATCTACTGCAATAGGAGACTCGAAAGTGTAAGCAAAGAAGATTATAAGGAGAGCATACCCTCCTATCCCTTTAAAACCTGCCATAGTTTTATGAGATGCTCCGCTTGCAACAGGCTTTATTGGTATGGCTCGCATTGCAAAAAGATCTCACAAACATTGAGTTCAATATGACATATAGATATTTTTAATTACAAATAATATAATAAGGACGTGCCATTATTTGGAGGGTGATGAGATTGAGCATGGTTCTTAATTTTTTTTATAATATTCCTAAATTTTTATTTATTACTTTTTATCGCTTGCTTATAAGGGTAAGGATATTCAATAGTAAAAACATACCTAATGATAAAGCTGCTATACTTGCCATAAACCATACCACAGGAGCAGACCCCATAATCATACTGACCGCTGTTAAAAAAAAGGTATATTTTCTGGCAGACGGTGAAAATTTCAAGTACCGTTTAATAGATTTCTTTATGCGCAGATTTACCAATAGCGTCCCCTTGTTTAAAAAACAGTTCACGAAAAATATTAAGACATTTAAGGAATTGTTTGCTCTAAATAATGGCAAGAGTTTTTTCTACGGCATATTCCCTGAAGGGAAACTGAATAAAAAAGGCAGGCTCTCCAATCTAGATAAGGGGGCAGCATATCTAAGCTATAAGACTAAGCTCCCCATAATACCTATTTATATCCATAATCTTATAAAAGGCCCGGATACCAACCGGTTTCTGGGAAGAAATAGAGTGATCGAGGGGATTATTGCGCTATTGGTCAACACTTTTAGAAAAATCAATATATTAATAGGCGAGCCTATCTACCCCGTGGCAACAAATATAGTAGAAGATGTAAAAAGTCTTACTGATAAAAAGGCATACCGGCAGATAATAGATGATATACATAAAGCTTTAGAAAAAGAATTCTTCCTGCTTGAAAGTGAGTCAGAAAAAGTAACCCCGGGCATAAACAGCGAAGAGGATCTTCTCAGGAAAACAGGAGAGACTTAAAAAACTCCTCAAATTAGACCTGTAAAAATAAAGGCCACATGTAGCCGATTTATTTTTTTTCTTTTATGCCGTTACCATATCCGCCTCTTAGTCCTTCCAGGGTATGGTTTACCATAAAAGCACCCGGATCCACCTTAAATACAAGCTTGCTCAATTTGCTTAACTTTGCTTCTCTGCATATTACATTTATGATCCTTACCCCTCCCTCTTTTCCTGTTCCTTGGTAACATGTGGCTCCGAAGCCTTCATCCCTAAGCATGGCTTCTATTTCCACGCTATGCTTTTTAGAGATTATATTTGTGCTGACCAGATCCTTTGAAAGTTTTTCTGATAGCTTGATACCCACCAAGGTGCCTGCAGCAAAACCTGCACCATAAGCCAGTATCCCATAGAAATTATTTATGTCCTGCACTACCCTGGCTATTATTGCAATAAAGATAGTCACTTCTACAAAACCTATAGCCGAAGCAAAGAGCTTCCTTCTCCTTATTATCATATTGAACCGGATTGTACCCAGTCCTACATCTATAACCCTCCCTATGAAGATAATTGGAATCCATATAAGCATATCCATATATAAATCACCCCTGATTATTTACTGACAAGTTTTTTTTGATCATCTCTAGGTCCCCGATCCCTTTTTGCGGATGGGAAAGGTTGTGGTTCACTACATAAGCATTTTGATCGATGTTTTTTGCTATCCTTGATATTCTTGACAACTTCTTTTTTGCACTGACCAATTTTAATATATTGAAACCTTTTTCCCTTTTTAGACCATTATAGCAATTAACCTTAAAACCTACCTCCTTGAACAATTGTTCCATGGCCCGGCTTTCTTTGGTTATTATGTAAGTACTGTATATCCTGGCAGATAACTTATCGGATATTACTAGCCCAGCAATAATACCAGAACCAGATGCTATTACATAAGATAAAACCATAAAGGTATTGGCAGGGTCCCGCATTATCATGGTTATCACCAATACAAATAAAGCTATCTGTAAAAACGATACTGCACCCCAGACCTTTTTTTTCAGCTTTAAAGCTATAAGCCTGGATGTGCTAATAGAAGCCATAAAAACCATGGCTAAGAATATAAGGATAGCCCCTAGGATAACGTGCATATTATATTGTTAAAAAATTAATATTGTTAAGGGCATTATGATAATGGATATTTTTAAAAAAGCAAATTTATTTTACGCTGCCTACGCTTCCTGCTTCAAAAGACAGCTTTTTGCCTTCTGGGCCAGTGGTGTCTATATATATATTATCCCCTTCCTTTATTTCACCTTTCAGGAGTTTTAAAGCCAGAACATTTTGTATTTCATTTTGGATAACCCTTTTTAAAGGCCTGGCACCGTAAACAGGATCGAACCCTTCTCTTGCAAGAAACTCCATGGCCTCCGGACTTATTTTCAGCTTTAGTTTTCTGTCTTTTAAAATATCTTTAAGGTTGGCCACCTGTATCTCTACTATCTGCTTAATCTGTTCTATTCCAAGCATATGGAAAATTATAATATCATCGACCCTGTTCAAAAATTCAGGTTTAAAATGGTTTTTTAGGGCGTCGGTAACCCTTCTCCTCATCTCCTCTTCATCTTTTTGATCCAGCTCGCTTATCCATTGGCTTCCGATATTTGAAGTCATTATGACTACAGTATTCTTAAAATCGACCGTCCTCCCATGGCCGTCTGTCAGCCTGCCGTCTTCCAAGATCTGTAGCAATATATTGAACACATCATTATGGGCTTTCTCTATTTCATCAAGCAGTATCACTGAATACGGTTTTCTCCTTACCGCTTCAGTTAGAAACCCTCCTTCTTCGTAACCCACATATCCGGGGGGCGCTCCTATCAGCCTCGATACTGTATGCTTTTCCATATATTCTGACATATCAAGCCTAACCATAGCTCTTTCATCATCAAAAAGGAATTCTGCCAAGGCCCTGGTAAGCTCAGTCTTCCCAACCCCTGTAGGCCCCAGGAATATAAAAGAGCCTATGGGCCTGTTAGGGTCCTGAAGGCCAGCCCTGGCCCTTCTTATTGCATTTGATACTGCGGATATGGCTTCGTCCTGCCCTACCACCCTTTTTTTTAGCCTTTCTTCCATATGTAGCAGTTTCTCAATCTCAGCTTCCATAAGCCTTGATACAGGTATGCCGGTCCATTTGGAAACAGTCTCCGCTATGTCTTCCTGGTCGACTTCCTCTTTAAGCATCTTCTTTTGTTTTTGCATATTGGAGAGCTCTTCGTTTTTTTCTTTTAATTTTTTTTCAAGCTCTAACAGTTTTCCGTATCTAAGCTCTGCTGCTCTTGCAAGGTCGGCATTCCTTTCAGCCTGTTCAGCTTCGGTCTTGGTCTTGTCTATTTCTTCTTTTATTGCCCTGATTGCCTTTATGATATCTTTTTCCTGCTGCCAATGTGCTTTCATGGAATTGCTCGTTTCCCTTAGGTCAGAGAGCTCCTTTTGCAGTTTCTCCATCCTTTCCCTGGAAGCCTTGTCTTTTTCTTTTTTTAATGCCTGTTCCTCTATTTCTAGTTGCTTTATCTTCCTTTCTATCTCATCAATCTCCGTGGGCAAGCTGTCGATCTCTATCCTGAGCCTGGATGCCGCTTCGTCTATTAGATCGATTGCCTTATCAGGGAGGAACCTGTCCGATATATACCTGTCAGAAAGCACAGCAGCTGATATTAGCGCTGCATCCTTTATCCGTACACCATGATGCACTTCATACTTCTCCCTTAACCCTCTGAGTATAGCTACAGTGTCTTCGACATTAGGCTCTTTTATGAGTACTGGCTGAAACCTTCTCTCCAGCGCTGCATCCTTTTCAATATGCTTTCTGTATTCATCTAAGGTGGTGGCCCCAATAGCATGAAGTTCACCCCTGGCAAGCATGGGCTTAAGCATGTTGGATGCATCCACCGCTCCTTCAGCAGCACCAGCCCCTACAACGGTATGCAGTTCGTCTATAAACATTATTATATTTCCTTCTGACTTGGACACTTCTTTTAGGACCGCTTTTAATCTATCTTCAAATTCACCCCTATATTTAGCCCCGGCCAGAAGAGAGCCCATATCCAGGGAGACCACCTTCCTGTCCTTGAGGCCCTCAGGCACATCTTTTGAAACAATCCTCTGTGCCAAGCCTTCAACTATTGCGGTCTTGCCTACCCCGGGATCCCCTATAAGGACAGGATTATTTTTAGTTCTTCTGGAAAGTACTTGTACCACCCTTCTTATTTCATCATCCCTTCCTATAACCGGATCCAGCTTGCCTTTTCTGGCAAGTTCTGTGACATCTTTGCCATATCTTTTAAGTGCCTGATACTTGTCTTCGGGATTCTGGTCTTCAATTCTTTGATGGCCCCTTATCTCTACAAGGATCTTGTATATCCTGTCTCTGGTAACCCCCATGGATTTCAGTATCTGCCCTACATCTGAATGGCTTTGGGCCATAGCGATCAATATATGTTCGGTGCTTACATATTCATCCTTTAGGCTTTCTGC
>PWSB01000015.1 GCA_003563375.1 Actinomycetota bacterium
CAAAAAATAGACCGCCTACAAGCCACGGGATACTCACACTCCGAAAAGAAGCGACTAGAGACACTTGGTCCGCGATAAAGCCAAATAAAAATGGTGAGATTGCTACAGCCATAGTTTCAAGAGCAAAACCAAAACCAAAAAACTTGCCCCTCTGTTCTTGTTTTATCCCTTCTGCAATCCAGCGATTATGTGGTGGGAAAAAACCTAAAAAGCATATTCCCAAAATGATTATATACAAAATCCCTAATGGCAAGGGAATATTTTGGGTAATTAAAAGCATAAAAAATGCGGGTATCAAGGTACTGACGGTTACTAGTCCAATATGGCTTAACCTATCCGCTAAGTGCCCGAAGAAAAGCGCCCCTATAAGGCCTCCTAGGAAAAATGTAGAATACACCAGAGACCCCATGCTCGGTCTCAAGGACCATGCTTCCAAAATATAAGTTGGTAAAAATGCCAAAACCGCCCCAGCGGCAAGTCCTCGGACTGTACGGCCCGCAAAAAACAATACCAATATCTTCACGGTAGTGGGGCGGCCGACTTTGTGGGGCTGATTCACTTGCTTATTGATACCCATTTTATTAAGAAAAGCATAGGCTAGCCAAAAACCGGGCAATGCAAGCAATGCAGTGGTCCATCTCCATCCCCAGCTTCCAATCAATAATGAAATCACTATGATAGCAAAAACAGTCCCGGCTGCCCCGCTACTTTCAAAAACTCCCATGGATAACCCGGGTTTTTTAGTGTTAAAAGATACCATAGCGGTAGTCAGTGGGTGAAAGGTGCTTACTCCGATAGCGGTCAAAGAAATCAAGAGAATCAAGACTGTGTAGCTGGATGCTAAAGTTACTGTCAGCAATCCCAGTGATGCTACCAGAAATCCTAAAGATAATAAGCGGTTATAGCCTAGCTTGCCCACCAGGGAACCCCAGGCTGAGGAGAACACGGCCACATTAGCCATAAATACGGTCATAATCAAGCCTGTCTGTGTATAGTTTAGATTAAATTCAATCCGAAAGAGCGATATTAATATTGGCAGAATATAGAAGTACATATCATTGTAGCCGTGGCCAAATGACCCTAGAATCAAAGTTTTGTCCCTCATGCTTGTCTGGTCTCCTTAACACCAATAATAAATCAGTTCCCGAACCGAAGCCGGAGTTTGCCCCCCTGCTTAGGCTGAGTGTATTGGGTATTATATACTGTGTGGACATTTTTTCGAAATCTTATTTTTCCGGTATATCAGTTTTGTAGGCCGGCGGGAGCCTAACCCGCGTTTTTTTTGCAGATAAAAGGCCTGACCAGCAGAAAATAAGAAAATATAATATTTTTTATTGACAATTAATCCTATTATTATTACTATTTTAGGTGCACCTAACTTTCAGCTGCAAAGGCTTGGTTTCCAGGTGTATGGTGATAATTATGATAAAAAGAACAGTCTCCTTTTTTGAAAATATATGCAGCAGGTCTCTCCCCCTGGCAAGGCTATATTGCCTGCCTTACAGGCACGTGGTTAAAAAAGAGATAGAACTGGCAGGGATAGGACCCGGTGATATTGTTCTTAATATTGGCTGTGGCGCAATCCCTTTTACGGCTGTTTTTGTCGCTGGTCTGTCTGGAGCAAAGGTAATCGCCGCAGATAAAAACCCTAAAGCAGCCCATCTTGCCAGAAAGTGCATTCACAGGCTGGGTCTGGCCCATCTTATAAAAACTATAGAATGTGACTGTTCCCAATGGGTTCCTGAAGACTTTACCGTGGCCTTGGTCGCCCTTCAGGCTGAACCAAAGGAAGCAATTTTAAATAAAATATTTTCAAAGGGCGAAAATAGGCGTATAGTTTCCAGGGCACCAAGCAGATTCTTTCAAAAACACTATAGCCTTTTGCCCCAGGCATATGAAAAAAGAGCAGAGGTGGTTCAGAATATGAAGACCTTTGATCGCTCTGTACTTTTTGTGACTTAATAAGTGTCTTGACTAGGAGAAAGAATGATTTTTGAAACAGACATATTTGACAAAAGATATTACAGGTATATTTCCTTTAATATTATCTCCAAAATAATAAAGCTTACTGAAATGTGTCTCGGTTTTTCACTTAAGCTTTTTCTTATATACGGCAGATTGTTCTATTCCCGAATGATTGCAAATGAGCTTAGGCTTACCGGGCTGAGTCCAGGGGCAAGAATACTCCATATAGGATCAGGTCCCCTGCCTTATACTGCATTCTACCTTTCAAAAAAAGGTTACCATGTCAAAGGAATAGATAATGACCGGAGGACCCTTCCCTTTGCAAGGAGCCTGCTAGAGGACCTGGGGGCAGCGGTTCAGATAGTGGATATGGATGGGTTATATGCAGATGCCAGCGCTTTTGATGCAGTATGGATCTCCCTCCATGTTACAAATAAGATGAGTATCGTTGAAAGGCTTAAGGAAAATATCAATAAAGGATGTTTTATTGTCTACCGTGAACCCAGAAGCTGGCTTAATGTCTTATACGATAAAACTGGAGAGTCTAAGGAAGACGGGTTTGTATATAAAAAATGCTCTAACGATTTCGGTAAAGAATCGATAGCAATATTAAAAATTTGAGGAAATATGAAAACTAAGAAAAAAAATAAAATTGAATTAAAAAAATATGATTGGGACCTTAGAACCAGCTATAATCTCTGTTCACTTGCTCCAGGGGAAGAAGCTACCGTGTTCAGCATCCCCGAAATAGCATTATTGCCTTCATTAGGATTGAGAATAGGAAAAACCCTTAGGATCATAACCAGAAGTATCGTGGGAGGGCCCATAATCGTGGGTATAGATGGCAGGTTAGTGGCCGTGGATAAAAATATTGCATCCAAGATCATGATAAAGAGGTTAACCGCGTGCTAAAAAGCTTTTTGGGCAGGTGCCATGGCCGAAAAAAAGGGAAGAAAAAACCGGGCCAAGATACTATTCTGCTAATGGGCCTGCCAAATGTAGGCAAAAGCGTAGTGTTCTCTACACTTACCGGGATGGATGTAATGGTCTCAAATTATGCTGGGACCACGGTAGAATACGCTGAAGGCAAGTTGAATACAGACTCGTCCCAGTTTATCTTAAAGGACGCTCCCGGTGTGTACAATATCGCTGCAGCCAGGGACCAAGCCGAGAAGGTCGCTGTAAATATGCTCAGGTCAGGACCTTCGGCTGTCATATGTGTCCTTGATGCTACTAATCTGGAAAGCAGCATGCATCTGCTTTTTCAGGTCCTTGAATACAATATACCTACAGTTGCCCTCCTAAACAAATACGATCTTGCTCAAAAGAGAAATATATCCATTAACCATTCTTTTTTAGAAAAAGTATTGGGAATACCGGTTATCCCCACAGTAGCAATCACCGGAGAAGGGTTTAAGGACCTCCACAAAAGATTACTGGAGATTGAAAGATGGAGGGAACCTTCTTTATCAATTCCTCAAAGAAGCAATAAAGACAGATGGGAAAATATTGAAGGTATAATCTCCAAAGCTGTAACCCTAAAACCTTTCACCGCTAACAAAAAACAAGATCTGCTGATAAAGCCATGGCCGGGGATACCTATTGCCATAGGTATCATAATGGTCATGTTTGCCCTGGTAATAGGTTTAGGCATGGGTTTGAGGAGATTTGTGCTTCTGCCTTTTTTCACGGGAGTACTGTTCCCTGGTATAGAAAATATTGTGAATTCACTTATAGATCAGCCTGTTTTAAGGAATATATTAATAGGTGAATATGGTTTTTTAATAAAGGGCATAGAATGGCCCTTTGCCCTTGTCCTTCCTTATGTGATCTCATTTTATATGGTTTTGAGCATCCTCGAAGACAGCGGCTATCTTCCAAGGCTGGGGGTTTTAATGGAAGGGGTGTTCTCCAAGATAGGTTTAAACGGTTCTTGTGTTATACCCATCTTGCTAGGCTACGGTTGCGGCATACCTGCTATTATGTCTACAAGGTCCTTAAGCTCCAGAAAAATCAGGATAATAGTCTCACAGATGGTTTGTTTTGCGGTACCCTGCGTTTCGCAAACGGGAGCCTTTATAGCCTTATTATCCGAAAGATCCCTATTTGCATTTGCCTTCATATTCCTCATATCTATAATGGCCATGATCGCCATAGGGTTCGTCTTAAACAAGGTGATAAAAAACCCTCTTCCTTATACTTTGACAGAGCTTCCCCAGCTTCTTGTACCCAGGCCCAGGATTCTTTCTAAAAAAATCCTGATGAGGGTAAAAAGGTATATATTAGATGGAGCCGTACCCATGATGATTGCGGTTATCTTTGCCTCTCTGCTATATGAATTAGGGTTTTTGGCAGCCGCAGGAGACTTCCTTGCGCCTCTAATATCAGGTTGGCTTAATATGCCCATGGAAACCGCGGTACCCCTTATACTGGGTATCGTCAGGCGTGAGCTTACAGTGCTCCCCTTAATAGATATGAACCTTACCACCATTCAGTTTTTAACGGGGGCTGTAGTTGCTTTATTCTATGTGCCCTGCATAGCAATGATAGCCACCATGGCCAAAGAATTTGGAATAAAGATTGCAATAGCCACCCTTTTTGCCACTACCCTGGTAGCGCTGTTTTTAGGTGGGCTCGTGGCTAGAGGAGGGAACCTTTTATTGATGGTCTTTTCCTGATAAAGGGATAAAATGAAAAATCTGTCA
>PWSB01000165.1 GCA_003563375.1 Actinomycetota bacterium
CAAGGTAATCCAGGCGGGAGCCAGCCTGCACTATCACCGTGTCTGCCTCAATGATCGGCTCATGTAATTCAGTGTGGCAGTGGCCGCCGACTATGACATGGATGCCTTCCACAGCCTGGGCAAGTGCCCTGTCTTCCTTGATCCCCGAATGGGTGAGGGCAACTATTATATCCGCGCCTTGCCCCTGGAGCTTATCTACTGCCTTGCCTGCAGCAGCATGCCTGTCCTCAAAATAGAGGGGCTCGACACTGTAGGCCACATCTTCTGCTTCTATCCCCAAAAGCCCTAGCAGCCCTATGGTCAGCCCGTTATCAAGCTTGATTATATGGGTATCCCTGTAAAGGCCTGCCATGGGATGGTCGGGAGGGGAGACGGTATTTGTAGCCAGGACCGCTGTCCTGTCATGGGATTGGGGATACCCTGCAGCTTCCAGGTACAGGGCAAGCTTATCAGCCCCGTAGTCGTATTCATGATTTCCTATGGTCACCGCGTCATATCCTATCTGCTGCATGATAACCAGCTCCGCGGCTACCCCCTGGGGGATCAGCCAGGAGAAGGGGGTCCCCCCCATAAAATCTCCTCCCGAAGCCAGTATAACCGGCTCGCCCGATGCCCTCTTTTGTTCCCTTATTTGGTTTACTGCGGTGGCAAGCCGGGAAAAACCGCCTATAGAAGGATTGCTTGTGCGGCCGCTATAATCTATGGCAGGGGAATGGGGTATCACTGCAGAGTGCTCGTCATTGGTATGCAGAATAGTAAACAAAAGTTCTTCACTGGCCTCCTCAGATGCCTCCAGTACAGCAGGCATGAGCATGCCGGCTGCAAGTAACACCGCCAGCATCAAGGATAAAACAGAACTTTTAGCTTTTAAAAACTTTAAAATCATAATATGAAAGGGCTGGCCTTTTCTTCTATCCTTTAAATCTTTTTTTAATTATATTGTCTTTAGATAAATTTTCCACCTTCTTTTCAAGCCTGGCTATATTTTTTCCAAGCCTGGTTATCTCTGCCTGGATATCAGAGAACCTCCCTTCCATATATTCCTTTTTCCATCTGCTTAAAAGACCTGGACTTATCTTCTCTTCCCTTGATATCCTTGCAGCAGGCATCCCTTCAAGTATTTTTTCAACCATCTCTTTTTTGAGCTTATGGGAATACCTTCTTCTCTTTGCACCCATTACTCCCTTTCTTCGTACCTCACAAAATAATCATTGTAAACTATACAGATGATGTTTCAAGGAAATTGCCAATATTATTCTTAAAAAATGTTTAAAATAGGCCAAAACCTTTTCTAATATTCAATTTTTAAGAAGTTTTGTACAATAACAATATGGATATTAAAAAAATATTGGAAGCAGCCAAAGAAGGAAGCAGGGTACTGGACAAATATTTCGGGCAGAATCTTGAGATAGAGCAGAAGTCCTCTCCCATGGATGTAAGGACCATGGCGGATCTTGGATCTGAGGAAAAAATAGTGAAAGTACTTGAAAAAAATTTCCCTAACTACAATATCAATTCCGAAGAAAGAGGTTTTATAGATAAGGGTTCAGATTATACCTTCTTCGTAGATCCTTTAGACGGGACCAGCAATTTTATCATGGGCATCCCCAATTTTTCATTGAGCATAGGGCTTTTTTTAAAGGAGAGGGCAGTGGCTTCAGTTGTAGCAGAACCTGTACTGTCCCATTTCTATTGGGCCCAGGCTGGCCAGGGTGCTTTTTTGAATAAGAGAAGGATCAAGGTAAACGGCCAAAAAGATATACAGAAAGCGTCCATTGCCTATGATTGCAACTATGGCCATTATCTGGAAGAGGGCCTTCAAAGGCTTATGGGAAAACTCGAAGAAAAAAACATAAAGAGGTTTCTGGTCAATATGTCACCTGCCCTGGACCTGTGCCGCCTGGCGGCAGGGAGGTTGGAAGCATACATAAACAATGGCAATGAGATATATGATTTTGCAGCCGGGAAACTGATCTTGAAGGAAGCTGGAGGAATGGTCACCGATTTTAGGGGAAACAGCGAAATAGATGAAAAAAACAATATTTTTCTTGCCAGCAATGGGACTGCCCTGCACCATAAGGTCCTGGGTCTGCTGCAATCTTTTTAACCCTTGGGCCTGTCCTGTTCATACATTAGGTCTTTTAAGGAAATATCCCTTCTGACCCTGAAGTCTTTAAAGACTTTTTTCGAAAAAGTCATATATTTAGGTATCACCGCCAGGACCATCAGCACAAACATAAGAAGAAATGCGCTGGACCCGGCTAGCAGGTATATAAAGATGCTTGCCCCCAGCATGGCTGTGATGATGCCCCATATTATATTTTTTAACAATACCAGAAATAACAGAAATACCGCTCCAAAGACTAATATCGAAAATGGGTTTGCGGCAAAAAATACCCCCACGGTGGTAGACATCCCTTTGCCTCCGGAAAACTTTAAATAAGGCGAATAATTATGGCCAAGGATAGCAGCAACGCCTGCCAGCACGGCTATGGTAAATGAGCCCGATATGATAAAGGCAAAAAAATAGGCAAGGGCCCCTTTTAGAAAATCAAGTATGCCCCCTATAACCCCCCAGGCCTTGGAGACATTGACCATGAGGTTTACGCTGCCTGGGTTTTTTTCTCCTATCTTCCTCAGGTCCTTTCCGCTGTGTATCTTTGCGATAAGATTGCAGAAGGGAATAGCCCCTATCAGATATGATACGACCAGTATGGCAGCATTTCTTATTAAAGGCAGGCTGTCCATCTTTTCGGGCCCCCAGAGAAAATTTTACATAAAAAAAGTATACACTTATTCTTTTTCTATTGCCATAAAAACATCCCCAGCCCTAAAACCGGCTCAAGGTCAGGGACAGGTAACCGCTGGAGCCAGAAAAGTCCTCAAAATAGGCCAGGATGATGCCGTAATGTGTATCCCCCTTTTTTAGTTCCACAGCCCAGCTCAGGTCCTCGTCTCCCATCTTCTCCCTTTCCCATTCCAGGCTGTATCCCGTGCCTTGCGCTTCTGCCACATAGCTTTCGATTGCCTGTACGCTTGTGTTTTCAATGAAAACTATATTTGGGTAGGAACCGGGGTTGAAATCAAAGTCGATTATGTCCCCGTCTGCATAAGGGGGGAATGCCTCCGGTATTTCCTCTGGCCAGCTGATGTATTCATGTGACCAATCCCCCTTGTCTATTTTTTCTTCTGCGGCCTGGGCATCTATCTCTACCGGTGGTTCTGTTTCTGGGTCAACCGCAGCCCGCGCGCAGCCGGTTACCGCAATTATTGTCACCAGAAAAAAGAGAAGCAATGTAAATCTCATGTCTGCCTTTCCTGTGGTCTGGGAATATAAAAAAACCAAACTATAAATCCTTATAGCCCGGCAGTGGAAAGTATATTGCAGGCGGAGGCTTATTTCAAATCTTTTTTAGCAGTTTATGATATTACTGTTCCACCCCGCCATGCCAGGGCCATTTGCCTGTAAGCTCTACCTCAAGTGAAAAGCCCAAGATTATACGGATAACCACTACCAGGCCCAGCAGTCCGATATTCCTTAGGGTGAACTCCACACCTACGGTCCTCACTATATCTGCAGCTATCAAAAGTTCAAGGCTTAAAAGCAGCCCCCTTCCGATCATCACCCGGGTGTACCTGTAAAGGTTCTTCTTGTTTTTTTCTTTCTTCCACCTGGCAGCGGTCATGACTGCTGATATGATGACTGCAGCGACTATGACCGCTGAACTTGCGATCTCCAGCGCGAAGGTAATATATTGAAAGATAATCACGCCTGTTTCCATTTGTTTTAAATAATATAAAAATATAATATTATTTTATATCTAATTATAATTCGAAATAGATAATAGTTGTAGCGAGTAGAAATCTGGATATAAGTTTAAAGCAAAGATAATTTTTAAAATGTATAAACCGGGTTAAAATTAATATAAGATGTTCATAAAAGCACATCTACTAGCTAGGAGAAAAAAATGAGGAAGTTTATTGCATATATAATACCACTTAAGGGCATGATCGTCTCTGGAACCACCTCCCCGGGGCCTATCCCGTTTTTTCCTCTGGGTGGGGCAAACCTAACTTCTTCGGATGAGATAATCAGGTATTTGGGGCGGATAGAGAAAGAAAACAGGATAAAGGCAATAATATTTGAGATAGATTCTCCAGGGGGGACCCCATATGCCAGCAAGGAAATAGCGGATGCCGTAAAAAAAATAAACAAGCCTACCATTGCACAGATAAGGGAACACGGTACCTCTGGAGCATATTGGATAGCTTCTGCCTGTGATGTCATAGTAGCTGATCCTTTATCCACCATAGGAGGCATAGGTACAAGAGCAGACAGGCTGGACCTGTCGGAACTGGCTAAAAAGGTTGGAATCAAGGTAGACACCTTCTCTAAAGGGGAGTATAAGGATATCGGCTCGCCCTATTCAGAGATGTCTGAAAAAGAGAAAAAATTTATACAGCAACACGTAGAATCATTCAATGATTATTTTGTAAAAGAGATAAAACAAAACAGGAAATTAGAAAATGAGGATTTATTAAAGGACATCACTTCCGGTAAAACCTTTCTGGGCCAGGAAGCCCTGGACCTTGGTCTGATCGATAAACTGGGCGGAAATGAGAA
>PWSB01000159.1 GCA_003563375.1 Actinomycetota bacterium
AGGGATGGGTGGCCGGATGCCAGTCATGCCCATCCTGGTTATAGGTGAGCCTGGTTGGGTCGCTTCCGTCCACACCTACCCTGTATAACTCCCATACCTCTCCGACTCTGGACTCATAGAATAAGTATTGCCCGCAATGTGACCAGTCAGGGTATGCGTTAAGGGTATCGCTGGTGGTTATCTGCTTCAGCCCTGTGCCATCCGGGTTTATGATAAATATCTGCCACAGCCCGTCTACCTCAGAAGTAAAGGTAATCTGGCTGCCGTCGGGGGATATGTTGGGATAGAGGTCATCCACGGTATTGTCAGTAAGTTTTCTGAGGTTGCTTCCGTCAAGATTTGATATGTAGAGGTCAAAATAACCTCCTCCTTCGCGGTCGCTTACAAAGACGACTTCTTTGCTGGCCGCTTCCTCCACACCGTAGAAGCTTTGGGGATCGTTTATGTAAAAAGAAGAGCCCTCAATACTTAATGACAGATCTTCATCCAGCATAAAGTCTGAAATGTAGTTATCGATTGCCAGGAATATATTGCTAAAATGATCCCCGTCATATATATAAAAATGGCTTATTTTCTTTTCCCAGCCTCCATCTTCCCCTTGCCCGTATACATACAGGTAATGCTTTTCATTGGGCCTTAGTTCTGAGAGGTCCAGGTCCAGGTAAAAACCTGATTTGCTGAAATGGGGTCCGAACACCTCTGAGACGTCATCTCTTTCTATAGTCCCATAACCCCCATCGCCAAGGTAGGTCCCGGTATCCCTGGGTCCGTTTAGATATATCTCAAGTTTTTGTATGCCTGTGCCCTCTATAGACCGCGGGTCAAGTGCCCAGCCCTGGACGCTTATCCTTTCCGGCCTTACTATGGACAGGTTTATAGGCTGGTCTATATTTATGTTAAATTCTTTTTCCTGGCTGACCTGCCTGCCGATGATCTCCTTTATGCGGTAATCATACTCTCCCTGTTCTGTTACTGCATAAATAAAAAGGATATTTACGCCAGGCTCAAGCTCAGCCCCTCCTAGATCAATTTCATATTTAAAACCTGAATCAAGAAACAGGCTCCCGTATATGTTTTCTATATCCGCCCTTTCCTTATCAGGTACAGCCTCTCCTAAAAATTTGCCTGTTTCCCTGGGCCCTCCCAGGTAGAACTCTATCCTTTCGATCTCCTGCCGGGGATCTGATTCTTGCTGGGATATCCTTCTTTCCTGCTGGTGATTAGAGACTTCTTCCTCGGGAAGGGCCTTTTCCCGGCCAAGGCCATCCCTTGCAGCAAGCCCTGTGACTAAAGTCGCTCCAAGGAATATGAAGGCTATGGCTAAAAGTGCCGCTAATATTATGAATACTGTTTTAATCTCCTGCCCCCTTTTCTGCTGGTTATACTCTTATATTTTATAGGTTAATGCTCTTAAATCAAAGAAAAAATCATCTCCCAAGGTAAAGGTTTAGGTCATTCTTGTAAGGGTGTGACTTATAATCCAGGGTCTCAAGCATAAGGTTATAAAAAAGAAGATCCCTTGAAGCCTTTACGCTTTGGTAGCTGTCAATGATACCGTGGCCAAAATAGATGTCTTTTCCGAATATGCCCCTGTCCTGGGCGGTCTCTATGAGGATGCCTTCTATTTCATCGTTGTAGAGAAGGGGATTTGCGGATAACATCAGGGCTGCCACACCGGCAAGGTGTGAGCTTGACCAGGAAGTGCCCCCTATATTCTGCCAGTCTCCCCGGGTCTCTATACCGGGTATCTCTTCGCAGGGGGCAGCTATGAAGTTTAGGTCATTTGCGGTGCTCTGGTCAGAGAAGTTTCCCTGCCTGTCCAATCCGGATACATTGTATACCCCCCTAAGGTAACCCGGAAAACGGTATCCATGGTGTACCCCCCTGCCCTGTGCCCCGATAACGAATCTGACGTTTTTAGAATAAGCATACAGTATGCTGCCCTGGACCTGGTCTATATATTTATTTTGGGGGATCTCGGTTAATGCAATGGGAAGCAGTATTATATCAGCTCCATGGTCAGCGGCATAGGTTATAGCGCTATGGAGCCTGCCTACATCCCTTCCCTCACCGTCCATGACCCGCAGGGCCATAAGGGATACCTCGGGGGCGATTGAAAGCACGATCCCCGCAGCGAACGTGTCATGGCCCGTAGGGTCTGATATATCTTCTGAAGAGGTGACATAGTCCCAGGAATGGGCCACCCTGCCTCCAAGATAGGGGTTATCCCTGTCCACACCCCAGCCTATGATAGCTACCATTATGTTTTGGTCACCCCTGGTTATTTCCCAGGAATCCCCCAGGTTTATCATCTCAAGGTTCCAGGTGGGCTCATCTTGCGCAGCCCTGGGTACACTATCCTTGGCCATGGAGCAGCCTAAGCCTAGAACAGATAATATAATTATTAAAATAAAAGCTGAAACAGATTTATATTTATGCATAAAATATATTATAATCTTACTACCAGTACCCTATATTCTAAGGTAGGATAATATTTTATCAAGTCAAGTATCAAAATAGAAAGGTTTTAGACATGAGCGAGCCCTGGCAGCTTCAGATGTTTAACAAATCACTAAAAAAAAGACAGAAATTCAATGCCCTCAAATCTATTATAGAAATAGAGGAAGACGACAGGGCAATCGACATATGTTCTGGAGACAATACAGGGGCATTAAGCTATAACTTAAGGCAGCTGGGAGGGAGATGGCATACCGGTGACCTGGAGCCCGAAAACCAGGAGGTAATAAAGGACCTCTTAAAAGAGGAAGTTTACCTCCTCTCACCGGGAAGCCTGGAGTTTGAAGACGATTATTTTGATAAGCTGGTAACCTTTGATGTGCTGGAGCACCTGGAGGATGAAAAGCCTTTTTTAGGGGAGATAAAAAGGGTGCTGAAAAAAGATGGGAAAGCCTATTTTACGGTTCCGAACCAGAGCCCCCGCCTGATAGGAAACAAGATTAAGAATTTATTCGGGATGAGGCCCGAAAAATACGGTCATAAGAGGCCTGGGTATACCAAGGAACAGCTTATCGGCCTTTTAGAAGAAAACGGGTTTGTAGTCACCAAGGCAATAACCTATGCCAAGTTTTATACTGAGATGGTAGAGCTTTTGATCAATCTGGTATACATGCTGGGCTCAAAGAAAAAGAAAAAAGAAGACCAAAAACAGAGCATCGCCCCAACATCCAAGGAAAAGCTGGGCGGCGCCTATAAGATATATTCAAAACTTTTCCCCATATTCAAGCTTATGTCAAAACTTGATAAGCTGCTGGTATTAAGCCGGGGCTATAATGTGATAGTTGAGGCAAGACAGGAGCGCAAGGCTGAGATAATCCCTCTAAGGCAAAGGCAGGAGAAGGTGCTGGTAACCGGGGGAGGGGGGTTTATAGGAAGCCATCTGGTCCAACATCTGTTGTCCAAAGGATATACAGTAAGGACCGTGGACATACACACAGAAAACCTTTCCCATATAGAGGACAATGAAAACCTGGAAGTAATACAGGCGGACTACCTCAAGCAAAACCTTATCCCTGAACTGGTAAAAGGGATGGATATCGTGTTCCATGTTGCCAGCGCGCATCTAAGTATTGCGGTAAGTGATGCCTACTACAGGGAGAATAATCTGGTTGCCACCCAGAAGCTTTTGCAGGAATGCCAAGCTCAGGGGACCGGAAGGTTTGTATACTGCAGTACGGTAGGGGTCATGAAGGATATGGGCAGGGAACCGGCTGACGAAGAGAGTCCGCTAGAGCCCGGGACCATATATGAAAAGACCAAACTTATGGCGGAAGAATATGTGAGGGAATTTTACCGGGAAACAGGTTATCCGGTTGTGGTGGTAAGGCCCTCTTTTGTATACGGGCCCAGGTGCCCCAGGACCATGAAGCTTTTCAGGCAGATAAACAAAGGCAGGTTTTTTATGGTAGGAGACGGCTCCACATACAGGCAGAGCGCGTATGTATCCGACATGGCTGAGGGGATATGGCTCGCCTCCCAGAAAGACAAGGCAATAGGTCAGGTCTATATCCTTTCAGGAGACCAGGAGATTACCGTGGCAGACCTTGTAGAGGGCATCTCTAGGCTCACCGGGAAAAAGCCCTTGCCCTTCAGGATGCCCAAGGCTCTCATGTATCCATTGGCCATCCTGGTGGAGTTTATGTTTAAAATCATGAGAAAAGAGCCCCCGTTTTCCAGGAGGAGCCTCCTGTTTTTTTTAAACAATTACCGATATGATATATCCAAAGCTAAAAATGAGCTGGGATATGAGCCTGAAATAAGCCTGGACCAGGGGCTTAAGATAACCCATGACTGGATAATAGATAATGGAATATTATATAAATAGGATAAGGCAATAATGGAAACTGACGCTAAAAACCAGCAAAGATTTGATAAATGGGCCAAGACTTATGATACGGACAGGATAAGCTCCTGGTTCAGGTACATACACAGGATAATGCTTGAACATGTGCAGCTGAGCGATAAAAGAAGCATACTGGATGTAGGCTGCGGTACGGGGAATGCGCTGATCCTCATGGCAAGGATGAATGAGGATGCAAGATACTTCGGCATAGACCTATCCGGCAAAATGATAGAGG
>PWSB01000039.1 GCA_003563375.1 Actinomycetota bacterium
CCTTGGAAAAGATCCCCAGGAAAATAGATGAAAGTATAAAAGGCAGGCCAAGGCCCAGGGAGAAAAAGGACAGAAGCACCACACCCTGTAGAAGGGTCTCCAGCTGGGCGGCAAGTAAAAGTATTGCAGCCAGTACAAGGCCCACACAGGGGACCCAGCCGAAAGAAAACAGTACCCCTATAAAAAATGATGACAGATAACCTGTCTTAAGCCTCCGGGGTATATTAAACCTTTTTTCAACATTCAGGAAGGGAAGCCTGAAAAGCCCCATATAATGGAGCCCGAAGATTATGAGTATCCCTCCCCCTATCCTGCCTAATATGGTTATGTATTCCCGTAAAAACCGGCCCAGGAGGGTAGCGGTGGAGCCCAGTACTATAAACACCAGTGAAAAACCTAAAACAAAGAATATACTGTTTAAAACAAGGTATATCCTTTCCGAGACCCTCACGTTCTTGTCATGGTATATAGCCTTATTGGTCATCATGGTTATGTATACGGGGACGATAGGTAACACACATGGAGAGATAAAAGCCAGCAGCCCCGCTATGAACGCTGGAATTATTCCTACCTCAATCATCACAACCACTGATTGATCTCATTTTCCAGCACCTCCTTGGGCATGTATCCTTCAAAACTTGACAGGATCTCTCCATTTTCTCCTACTATAAAAGTCGTCGGTATGGCCCTGATCCCCCACTCAGGAAATATGGTATCCACACTGCCGTCTATCAAGACCGGATAGTTTATGCCGAATTCATCCGCAAAACTTGCTAAAGTATCCCTATCTTCATTGGACACACCCAAAAACTGGACACCCTGGTCCCTGTATTCGTCATATACCTGGATAAAGTCAGGTATTTCCTCCCTGCAGGGCGGGCACCAAGTCGCCCAAAAATTAATTACCACTATATTTCCCTGATAATCTGAAAGGGAGACTTCCTCCCCATCAAGGTTTAGCAGCGTAAAATCATTTTCGTATTCACCTGCCGGAGCATCTTCCTCTGGGGCCTGGGCAGGAGCGCATGCCGGTAATAGAAAAATTAGAAATATTGCCGTTATAATTACAAATATTTTAATCATTGCCTATTAATCCTTCCTTTCGGTAAATCTACATATCCCTATGAATATGATAGATTCTTAAGTCACAAAAGTAAAATTACCAATTCTATAGGGATAATAATATATTATAGCAACATGTCTCAGATTAGCAAAAAGTAAGGTTATAACTGTAGCCTCATTTTCCTTCTCTTAAAAGCCGGGCTAATTCCTCGCTTTTTCCAAAGTCATATAAACTATCCAAAGCCCCGGCTTTTTTCTCTATATCTTTTTTATGGTCCACCTTATTGTAAACGAAATCAGTGTGGTAATCGACGTAGAGGACATCAAAGAAAGACCTTATTACCATCCTGGCGCAATCAAATATTTTGGGGTTACCGGATCCTGCACATGCCATCAGGATACCGTATCTTTTTTTTTGCACGATCTTTTTTTTATGTTCATATTTTAAGGACCATAATCTTTGGCAGCGGTCTATCATTGCCTTCAGGTACCCGGAGACAGTAGTAAAAAAAATAGGGGTGGATATTGCAATAAAATCAGCATCCACCAGTAAAGGGTATATCTGCTGCATATCATCATCTATTATGCATTCCCCTGTCTTGCTGCAGCTCCTGCATCCCCTGCACGGGGTTATCTTTTGGCTGCTTACTATTATCCTTTCAACCTGGGCATCCTTTGCATAGTCATTATGGGCTGCTCCGTCAAGGAAACTGTCCATAAGCTCTGATGTATTTCCATCCCTTCTAGGGCTTCCATAAATAGCTACTAATTTCTTTTCCATAGTCTTATTTTAATCAAGGTTCATAAACATTTCAGTAGATACCTTTTCTCCAGGTTTAAGGACCAGAAAGTCTCCATCATATCTCCCGCTAATCATTTTTTTAAAAAATTCATCGGTCCCTTTTACCTCTTCAAACCTCAATCCCAATTTTTGGGCTTCCTCCTTTGCTTTTTTTCTAAAATCCCCGGGGTCATAATTCCCTGTATTTATAAAGACGAGCCTCTTATAGTTTTTGAGAAGCTCTTTTTGCACCCATTCCCAGGTCTCATCATCATATTTATGCCTTACCTCGCTGAAGTTTATGACAGCAAAATCTTCAGAATCGCCTATATAGCCCCTGGTAAGGTAATATGTGCCCGGTTCCATTCCATGCTGTTTCTTGTATTCCGCAACTGAACCCAGTAGCATGGCGATACAATCATCGCACCTGCTGACCACCAGATATGTGTTTTTTGAAACCAAACCCTCGGTCCCTTTCCCGCAGAGCCCGTAGCCTAATATTATGACATCATAGTCCTGATGGCTGTCTATCTCATTCTGGAGCTTTTTTCTAAGGTCATCGCTTTTTTCATGCAGTTTCTTTTCAAGGCTTACGGCTTTCCAATTCGAGGGAATATTTTGTTTTACCTCATCATATATGACTTCGCATACTATAAAAGCTACTTTCTTGTTTTTAACATCCAGCATATATCTCTCCATTTATATTTTTCTTGACCAGCTGGTTATAGATCCGTTTAAAACCTTTAATTTTTTAAAACCGCTGTTTGCCAAAATACGGTAGGCAAGGTATGAACGGTACCCGGTCTTACAGTATACTATAACAGCTTTATCCTTTTCCAGCTTGTGAAGGTTCTTCCTGAGATCATCAATATGTATGTTAACAGAGCCTTCGATGCTGCCGCTCCTGTATTCTTTTTCTGTCCTGACATCAAGGAGCATAAAATCCCTCTTTTCCCTGATCATACTCTCAAGCTCCTCTGTCTCTATGAAGCTGACCTCCCTCTTTTTTACATTTTCAGCGATCATTCCCAATATGTTTACGGCATCCTTTGCAGACCCGAATTCAGGCTGATAGCCAAGATCCAGGCCGGCAAGATCCCAGGCCTTCATCCCTGCCCTTATGGCTGTAGATATGATATCCGCCCTTTTAGATACGCCTTTTTTACCTATAGCCTGAAATCCTAGAATAGATCCGTTTTCTTTGTTGTACAGCAGCATCATGTGAATGGTCTGCGCACCGGGATAATAGCCTACATGGGAGGGCAGGTGAGCTTCGATGATGCCTGCATCTATTCCAGCCCTTTCGGCTTCCTTTAAGCTAATACCGGTCTTTGCCAGAGTCAGGTCAAGTACTTTGATGATAGAAGTAACTGTACTTGCACAAAAGACATCCCTGCCTCCGGCCATGTTATATCCGGCTGTCCTTCCCTGGCGGTTGGCTATGGAGGCAAGATAATAAGGCCTGCTCTCACCGCTTACCTCATTTTTGGCTTGGCAGCAGTCTCCTGCTGAATAGATATCAGCTACATCGGTCTGAAGGAATTTATCAACACAGATAGCCCCGTTTCCGTCCACAGCAATTCCCGCATCTGAGGCAAGCCTGCTCTCAGGCCTGGTCCCGATTCCAAAAAAAACAATATCGGCCTTTATCCGGTCCCCTGCCCCAGTCTGTACATATGCGGCCTTATCTTTATTTTTTATCAGGCCCGTTGCTATTTCTTCTGTGATTATATCGATGCCCTCGCTTTTAAGGTAATCATGCAGAAACCCTATTATCTGCCAGTCGAACATAGGAAGCAGATGCCTGGTTTTTTCCAAAATTGTCACCTTTAAGCCCTTTTTTTTAAAGGCCTCCAAAAGTTCCAATCCGATAAAACCCCCGCCGATTATAACTGCCTGCAGGCCATCGCCTCCAAGCTTATCTAAATACCTTTTAAGCCTTAAGCCGTCATCTATGGTTTTGAGGGTAAACACATTTTCTGAATCAGTACCCTCCATCTCCAATTCAATAGGCTTTGAACCGGTAGCTATCAAAAGTTTATCCCAATTATCAGAAAAGACTTCCCCATTTTTAAGGTCTTTTACCTTGATTGTTTTTGACATGATATCGATTCCTAAAACCTCACATCTCTTCCTTACCCCTATATTGAACCTCTGGCTAAAACTTTTAGGATTGTTCAAGACCAGGCTGTTTATGTTTTCTATCCTGCCGGACACATAATATGGAAGGCCGCAGGTACCGTAGGACACATGCCTGTCCTTCTCATATATGGTAATAGCTGCATCCTCATCTGTCCTCCTGATCTTTGCAGCAGCCGAGGTCCCGGCTGCTACCCCACCTATAATTACTATCTTCATATTATCCTTTTTACCGGGTTAACAGTTCATATCCAAGGCTCTCAACGGTCTGGCTGATTTCGGTAGTATTGGTCTTTTGGTCGTCATATTCTATAGTAATCATTTTATCCCCGAAATCTATCTTTGCATATTTAATGCCTTCTTTGCCGGCTAAAGCCCTTTCTATTTTATTTACACAAGCGGCACAACCCATGCCTTTTACCTGATAGGTATTTTTAACTACGGCCATATCATCCCCTTTCGATGCTAGGTTCAAACACACTATATTTTAAACACCTGCGGCAAAATCCACAAACAAAATTTAGCCTCATTGCCAATTTCAATAAAAAAAAGCCCCGCTTTTAGCAGGGCTAAAAAAAATAATCTTTAC
>PWSB01000058.1 GCA_003563375.1 Actinomycetota bacterium
ATAAAATCATTTAAGCTTTTTTTATTTTTTAAAAAAACTTCCGACCCTTCCACCAGGTTCGGCACCAGGCCAATGGGTATGCCGGCAAGTACTTTCAAGGTCCTGGCAAGAGCAAGGATGCCCTCGGCATCTATATCAATTCCGCCAAAGATTTCCAGAAGAGGTGAATTCCTTTTTTCTAAATGCCTTACGCACCTTTTTAAGACCGCCAAAAACAACTTGCTCTCCAGTAACTCTTCGGAGGTCTCGCATATCCTGGCCCTGACTTTGATTATCACTTTTTTTTCAAATATGTTGTAGGAGTATATGTCCAATTTTATCCCTTTATTTGGCAAGGTTTAGAATATTTATGACATCATCTTTTTTAAGTTCAAGGTATTCTCCGACCTTCTTAAATTCCAGGCATTTTTCGGCCATGGCCTCAAAATCCTCATCCCCTATTTTAGCATCACTTAACCTGGTAGGAAGGTTTATCCTTCTGTAAAACTGCTCCAGTTTCTCTATGCCTTCCAAAGCTGTGGCTTCCAGGTTAAAAAAGTCTGTCTCTGCATTCCAGACCCTTGAGGCAAATTGAGCGAACCTTTCTATATCCGAGCGGTAGACATATTTCATCCACGCCGGGACCACAATTGAAAGCCCGGCCCCGTGGGCGATATCATAAATAGCGCTGATCTCGTGCTCGATCATGTGGGAGCCCCAGTCCCCTGTCCTTCCTGTAGACAGGAGCCCGTTATGGGCCACCGTGCCTGCCCACATTATTTCTGCCCTTGCCTCATAATCCTCGGGTTCTTCCAGGACCACGGGCACATATTTTACCATGGTCTTTATGACTGATTCGCACAACCTGTCTGTGAGGTCCACATCCTTTACCCTGGTAAAGTACCTCTCTATGACATGGGCTATTATGTCAGACGCTCCGCATGAAGTCTGATAAGGAGGAAGGCTGTAGGTAAACTCTGGGTTCATAATAGCGAACACCGGCCTTATAAGGCCGGTTACCACAGCCCTCTTGTAATTGTTCTGCTCGTTGGTTATAACCGACCCGTCACTTGCTTCGCTTCCAGCAGCTGGGATGGTCAGCACGCCCCCTACGGGGAGGGCTTCTTTTACTACAGCCTTTTCTGTATAAAAATCCCACACATCTCCCTGGTAAGGCACCCCTACGGCAATAGCTTTTGCTGAATCAAGCACAGAACCTCCCCCTATGCCAAGAATGAAATCTATCCCGTTTTCCCTGCATATCTCTATCCCTTCCTTGACAAGCCCCAGCCGGGGATTAGGCTTTACGCCTGAGAGCTCGGTTATTTCTATCCCATGCTCTTTTAGGCTCTTTACAGCTTCATCATAGAGGCCTGTCTTTTTTATGCTTCCACCCCCGTAATGCAGAAGGACCTTGTCTGTATGTTTTCTGGTCTCTGGGCCTATCTTCTTTTGTGTGTTTTTGCCGAATATTATTTTTGTGGGCATGCTGAATTGAAAATTTTCCATCTCTTCCTCTTCTCTTAAATTTATTGGTGAAATGGCGCGCCTGGGAGGATTCGAACCCCCAACCTTCGGATTCGTAGTCCACTGCTCTGTCCAGTTGAGCTACAGGCGCGCTTTAAATATCCTAATTTTATATCAAAAAAAATTTTTAAAATCAATTTTGCAAGGGCTATAAAAATTTATTTCCAAAAGGGACAGGCTCTAACCTTTTTGTATGCAGTAGTATGTCTCTTTTAGCTGGTACTGGGCAGCTACCTGGCATTTAGGGCACAAGCATCCTTTTTTGGCTACCTCGCACGAACTCTTCCCTGTTGAGCAAAAAACCTTCTGCAGCCTTATCTTCATACATTTATTGCTGCTGGGACATTTTATGCATCTGCATTTTGTAAAATTTGAAAAATTTTTAGGGACCTCGTTCATTTTTTATTCTTTCTCTTAGTACTAATAAACAGATTTTACCATAAAGACATATTAGCATCACCATAGCCAAAATTTAATTTTAGTAACTTTTGATACATAATATTGACCTTTTATTAAAAATATTAACTTTATGTTATAATGTTCTCAGCCAAAAAGGCAGATTGCGAGTAACAAGGTTTGTAAGGATTTGGATCTTTGCAAATAATTTTTAAAAATTTTTAAGGGTGATTAAATTAGAAAAGAAAATTAAACAAAAAGAGATCAAGACATTGATAAATAAAGGGAAAGCAGAAGGTTCTCTAACGCTTAAAGAGATAAATGATACCTTCTCCAGGTTGGAGTTATCCAAACTCAAGGTCGATAATGTATTAGCTGCTATCAACAGGCTTGAAATAGATATACTGGGCAGTGACCGTGTCCAGGCAAAAAAAGCCAAAAAGGATGCAGATAACCTTAAATTCTCTAATAACGACCCTGTCAGGATGTATTTAAAGGAAATAGGAAGGACAAGGCTGCTCTCTGCAGTAGAAGAAACCCAGCTTGCAAAAAAAATAGAGGCAGGGGATATCCAGGCAAAACAGGCTTTAATAAAAGCAAACCTAAGGCTTGTGGTAAGCGTGGCCAAAAAATATGCTGGAAGAGGGATGCTTTTCCTCGACCTCATACAGGAGGGAAACCTGGGTCTTATAAGGGCTGTGGAAAAGTTTGATTATAGGAAAGGCTATAAATTTTCTACTTATGCCACCTGGTGGATCAGGCAGGGTATTACCCGGGCAATATCCGACCAGGCAAGGACCATAAGGGTGCCTGTCCACATGGTTGAAAATATAAATAAGATGATAAGGGTACAGAGGAAGCTTATACAGAAACTTGGCCGGGACCCTTCAGCCGAAGAAATCTCAAGGGAAATGGACTTCTCTGCTGATAAGATAAGGGAGATTATAAAAATAAGCCAGCATCCAATATCTCTTGAAACACCTATCGGCGAAGAAGGAGACACCTACCTCTCAGATTTTATTGAAGACTCTGAAGCAAAAGCGCCTGCTGATGCAGCCTCTTTTTCCCTGCTGCAGGAACAGATACAGCAAGTTTTGGGCACACTCACCGATAGGGAAAGAAGAGTGCTTGAATTAAGGTTTGGATTAAACGACGGCCACCCAAGGACCCTGGAGGAAGTGGGAAGAGAATTCAGCGTGACCAGGGAAAGGATTAGGCAGATAGAGTTTAAGACCCTCAACAAGCTGCGAAGGACCAGCAGAAGCAAGGCGCTGAAAGACTATTTTTAGATAGGTTTTTTTGGCCCCAGCCATTATTGGTTAGCCTTCTTATCCTCATGCCATCGGACATAGAAAAAGATGGTTTGCTTTTTAAAACAAACCATCTTTAAGTCTGCTTAAAGAAACAAGCCGGTTTTAGTATCGTTTAAAATCCCTGTTTGGCCTGCTTGTCTTCGGCCTGGCTTCATCTACCCTAAGCGTACGGCCTGAAAACTCTGTTCCATCAAGAGCTTCCTTTGCCTTTTCAGCTTCTTCTGCTGAAGACATTTCCACAAATCCAAAACCCTTGTTTCCGATCATGGTGACTTCTTTGATAGTACCGAATTCAGCAAACAGATCTTTTAGCTGTTCCTCTGTAGTGGAATAGCTAAAATTCCCTACATAAAGTTTGCTTGTCTGCATTTCTTCCTCCCTTAAAATAATATTATTCCCCTAAGCTTGATAATATTTTTTAAGGAGTATGTATTGCAATGCAAACCTTACCCTTAATAAAAATATCTCAAAACAAAGAGAGATTTTATTGTAATCCTTTTGGTTTGCATTTGTCAAATAAATGGTTCTTGAGGAGCTTACATCTTTTAATAAGGACAAAAATTTTAAATTAAATGTTGTTGCCTTTCCTGATTTTTTTTATATTTCAATTATCTGCTATAGATTTTACAATCATGTTATACGACATGAAGGACAAAAAACCAAAATTAATAGTATTTTGCAAGGAGCCGGCCCCATCAAAGGTAAAGACCAGGATGGTGCCGCCTCTTACCCATATCCAGGCGGCTGTGCTGTATGACTCTTTTTTAAAAGAGACCTTAAGATTATGCAGTAAAACAAGCGGGGTACAAAAAATATTATGTTTCCATCCACCTAAAAGCAGTAGGTACCTGGACACCCTTATAGATAGTTCCTGGGACATGCAGCCGCAGGTAGGCAAAAACCTTGGTGAGAGGCTGGCCCATGCTCTCGAAAACAATCTTAAAGGCGGCCCGGCATTGATTGTAGGCACTGACTGTCCTTCACTGCCCAAAGATTTTATTTATGCCGCCATAAAAGCATTAAAGCACCATAAGATAGTTTTAGGCCCGGCAATTGACGGGGGTTTCTATCTTTTAGGACTCAAAAGTTATTACCACGGCATTTTTAATAACATATCCTGGAGCAGCCAAAAGACACTGGGGGATCTATTGAGGAATATAGGGTCTCAAAAAATAAAGCCTTTTATGCTCCCCCGATGGTATGACATCGATGATATTGAGGACTTTAGATTATTGTTGAGCCATCTAAGGTGTTTGCCTGAAAAAGAACTCAAGATAACAAGGGGAGCAGTAAACAGCATAATGGGATGTGAGAATATAAAAAATGGACATTACCCGATATTTCAAAGGACTAAA
>PWSB01000126.1 GCA_003563375.1 Actinomycetota bacterium
ACACGGTTAAACCTCTCGCCCTGCTCTTCCATGGGTAGATGGCCGCACCGGTCTATGACCACTAATTTGGAATCTTCTATGAGTCGGCCAAACCTGTATGCATGGTCTATTGCAATCCAGCTGTCTTGTCTTCCCCAGACAATCAAGACCGGTATATCTATGTTTTCCAGAATGCTTTCAACCTCATAGCCCCCCATATCATTGACCATCTCTCTTAGTGCAAAATTGGTGTCTTTTACCATAAAAGGTCTTCTGTAGATTTCGGTTAGGTCTCGGTCTACCAGGTTATCCTGGAAAAAAGAAGATTTAAGAAACCTCGCAAAATTATCCTCATCGACCGCCAGATTATAATATAGGATATCAGCAAGGGGCTGGGAGAATAATGAAGAAAGTAAAGGTGGATGATTGTCCAGTCCTGCGCTATCTATCAATACCAACCTTTTAAATCTTTCAGGCTCCATGTGATAAGCTAAGATGACCACCGCTCCCCCCATGGAATGGCCTGCAGCGGTGACTTCTGAAATATCTTTTTTTTCCAGGAAGTCCAAAAGGATCCTTGCCTGTTCCAGATGGGAGTAATCGGTACCCAGTGTTCTCTGGGAATAGCCGAAACCTTTAAGATCTATTGCATAGACGGTATAATATCTGGCCAGTTCACCTATATTGTTCCTGTAACTGAAGGCACCTCCCCCAAAACCATGCACCAGCAGTATTTCCTCCTCTCTCCCTCCCTTTTTAATATAGTGTATATCACTACCCCTCAAACTTATGTAATCCCCATCCCCTGCGCTAAAATAATCTATGGAGGTAAACTCTTTAACGGCCCGGCTGGCATATGCCCAGTAGGAAACAAAAAAAGGCATGCCGCAGCAAGAAGGGGCAGTGATATAAGTATGGCTATTTTCTTTTTTGACATAATCAAATTTTAGTTTATCACCTGGAGATAATTCAAATCATATTATATTAACCACAGTATATATTTTGAATTTAATAAGGATTGATGGTACAGTTAGTTTTATTTATTTTGTAAGGGATGTGCTGTGATCAAGAGTGTCATTTTTGATTTCGATGGTACTTTAGTGGATTCAGCCCTTGCAGTTGATAAACTTATCCACTATTTTAAGAAAAAGTATAAGCAGAACGATATAACCGCAGAACAGTTTAAAAAGATCAAAACCCTGCCCCTAAAGCAAAGATTAAAGATGATGGGAGTCCCCTTATATAAGCTTCCCTCATTATCTGTTGAAGCAAAAAAAGTATATTCTTCTTTCCTTGGAGAGGTCAAACTGATGGAAGGAATTTCAGAACTTTTAGAAAAACTTACCCAGACAGGTATTGAGCTAAATATTTTGTCATCCAATTCTGTTAGAAATATAAGCCAGTTTTTGGATGCCAACAACATAAATTGTTTCTCAGGAATATATTCTGCACCTGATATGTTAAAAAAGGATAAGACTATATTGAGATTACTAAAAAAGAAAAGGTTTTCGAGGGAGAGTATTCTGTACATCGGGGATGAACTCCATGATATCTCAGCATGTAAAAGGATCGAGGTGAAGGTTGCCGCAGTAGCCTGGGGGCTCGACCCTCCGTCCCTGCTTCAAAAAGGAAGCCCTGATAAGATGTGTTATGCTCCAATGGATATATATGATTATGTCACCAGGGCAATATCTGTCTCTAAAAACCAATGAACAAATACGGGAAGGTAAAACTAAAACACATAGCTGAGAAGGCCGGAGTATCAATTAACACCGTTTCCCGTGCCCTAAATGATAAAAAAGATATATCCGAAAAAACAAAGGGGAAAATACGGTCGATAGCCAAGGATATGGGCTATATACCAGATGCGGTTGCCGGCTCCCTGCGCAGGGGATCAACTAAGACCATAGCGGTCATCATACCGGATATATTAGATCCCCTCATGGCTATCTGGGTAAAAGATATAGCCACAAGGCTGGGAAAAGAAGGATACAATATCTTTGTCTTAAATACCGATGAGGATTATAAAAGAGAAAATGAAGCTGTGATGCTTGCTTTGAGCAAAAAAGTAGACGGTATTATAATATGTCCCTGCCAGAAGGATAATAAGGATATAATTTTTTTAAACAAGAAAAAACTTCCTTTTGTGCTGCTGGGAAGGCGGTTTACCAATATATCGACTGATTATGTCGTCTCAGACGATATAAGGGGAGGATATATCGCTGCCAAATATCTTTTGGACCAGGGTAGAAAGAAAATCCTTTTTTTAAACGGCCATAGATACATATCTTCCGCTGATGAAAGGTACCAGGGGTATAAAAAAGCTTTCCAGGAACGCGGGTATCGTTTAGAACCCTCATTAATCCATGAGATCGATAATACTTCAGGCAATTCCATTAAAGCGATTAAAAAGATCATTGGCAAAGGTATAGGATTTGACGGTGTCTTTGCTTTTAGCGATCTTATGGCCTGGGAAGTAATATATTTTTTACAGAAAATAGGGAAGGATATACCTAAAGAAATAGAAGTGGTAGGTTATGATAATATCCAGTCAAGGTTCTATTATCCTTATTCCCTGACTTCAATAAATTACCCTAAAAGAAAAGCTGCATATTTAGCCGTTGAGATACTTCTGGGCAGAATATCTTCTCTGGACGAAAAAGCAGCTTATTCTCAGCATGTAATAGAGACCGGCCTTTTTAAGAGAAAAAAAATATAACCATGCTAAAAATTTGACAAAAACTAACATTATCGTTAACGTATATATAAATATTTCTCTATGAAAGAAGGCCTTCAAAATACATTCTTATAAATTACTCTAAGGAGGAAATCTTGGAAAGGATAAAATGCGCGGTTATTGGATTAGGTTGGTTTGGGGAATACCACCTGGACACCTTAAAGCAGCTCCCCGCTGCCGAAGTAGAAGCTATCTGTACCAGGACCCAGAGCCGGCTTGATGATCTTGCAAAAAATTATGGGATACAGAAAAAATATACCGATTACAAAGAACTCTTGGCTGACCCAGATATAGAAATGGTATCAATCACCACCCATGTAAAAGACCATTTCCAGATCGCTGTGGATTCAATAAAAGCAGGCAAACATGTATTTTTGGAAAAACCTATGGCTGATACCGCAGAAGAATGTGACCAGATATTAAAAGAACTTGAGGGCAGCGATAAAGCCTTTATGGTAGGACATATCTGCAGATTTGACACCCAGTGCGCAATGGTCAAAGAAGAAATTGAAAAAGGCAGCATGGGGAAGATAATATCCATGTATGCCAAAAGAAATCTTGCTGCCTTTATTACGGAAACCCACCTGGATAAATTAAGCGCTATGTTCGGGGACGGAATCCATGATCTCGACCTGATGCTTTGGTATTCGGGCTCAAAGCTAAAAAGCGTGTATGCCCAGACCATGAACAGCAGGCCTCACCTTAAATATGATGATATCGGGTGGGCTATGTTTAGATTTGAAGACGGGGCTTTTGCAATAATCGAAAATATATGGAGTCTCCCCGATAACGTCCCTTATGCAATAAATGCAGAAATGGAAGTTGTGGGCACAAAAGGCATGGCCAGCATAGATAATTCAGGAAAAAATTTTACAGTCATAACCAAAGACAGGATAGCTTATCCCGAATCCAGATACTGGCCGGTGGTCCATAATTCAAGGAGAGGGTTTTTAAAGGAAGAATTTGATTATTTTCTTAAATGTATATTAAAAGGTGAAAAACCGTCGGTCATCACCCCCACAGAATCAAGGGATGCGGTACATGCGGTTAGGATGGCAGAAAGATCTGCAAGAGAAAATAAAGTAATATATTTCTAGGTTTATCAATAATTTAACTTCAGGAGGTTAAAATGCGCCTTGATCCACTACCACAATCTGTCTATGCAGGCAGAATAAAAAGAATGCAGGAAAAACTTCAGGAAGAGGGTATTGATCTTTTTGTCGGCTACAGCAGTGAATGTGAATCCGCAACATCCAGGTACCTGACCGGATTTTGGCCTTTTTTCGATTTTTGCGCTGTTATAGTCCCCGCAAGCGGAAATGCTGCTCTTGTGACAGGAGGGCCTGAATCTTATGAATTTGCGAAATCATTTGCCCATTCCGTTGACATTTATATCAACCCACTTCTTGTGGAGACGTCTGCTCCTGATTGGGTCACTGATGCTCCGGGAGAAGATTTTTCCCAAATACTTAAAAAAATGGGTCAAAAACCCGGAAGGGTGGGCCTGGGAAACCAAAATATATTTCCCTCAAACCTCCTGGAGGACCTTAAAAAAGCTTGCCCGAATACCGAGATGGTCTCCGGAGACAATCTGCTCCTGGACATACAGGCCATAAAGCAGGATGAGGAAATACCATACATAATAGAGGCTTACAGGATCACTGAAAAGTCTCTTATGACTGCATTGGAAGAAGCCCGTCCCGGAAAAAGAGAGTGGGAGCTTGAAGCTAAGGCTAGGTCAGAGATGGTGCTTATGGGAGCAGAGGGAACCCCATATCCTCCCTGGGTCTGCTCAGGTCCCAATACACGGTTAAGCCTGTGCAGGTCAACCGATAGGCCGAT
>PWSB01000101.1 GCA_003563375.1 Actinomycetota bacterium
GCAGCGATCCTGACACCTTTTGTACTCCTTAATAGTTCGATTATCCCATCCTGAGCAGAAAACGGCAGGCCCAGGTCTATAAAATCATCCTGGAGCACATAGGAATAGATTAAGCCTTCCTCTTTTATGAAATTAATCCTTTCAAACACGCGCTCCAAAAGTTTAAACCTATTAAAAGGTTCGTTTTCATATATCTTTGAATAGATATAAGCGGGTTTAATACCAAATTCAAGAAGATGGCTTATAATCTTATGTATTGCTGAGGTGGTATTCTCATACTGGAACTTGCCGGTATCTGTGAGTATACCTGTGTATATCCCAGTTCCTATTTCCAGATTCAGAAACTCCGGAAAACCATTCATGATAATATCATATATTATCTGTGACGTAGCAGCCTTATAGGGGTCTACGATATTAATATCTCCAAAATTCGTATTCTTGATATGATGATCTATATTGATCAGGATCTTAGATTTCTTAAAAATCTCATCAATATCAACACCAATCCTATTTTCATCTGCGCAGTCTAGGAAAAATGCCACAGGAATGACCCCAGGCTTAACAGCATCCAGACCTTCTTTTATCTCTCCTACAGACGGAAGAAATTCATATTGGTAAGGAAGGCAGTCTGCACACAGCATGTAGCTTTCTTTTTGCATGGTTTTTAATAGATTATGTAAAGCGGTTTGAGAACCTAGGGAATCTCCATCAGGATATAAATGGGATATCAGTAAAAAATATTGGTTTTCCTTGATTATTTGGACGACTTTTTCAATATCATTTACTTTATCCAATATTGTTTCTACCCATTGTCTTCTTTATTTTTTTTGAGCTCATCGAGTATGCCTGTGATCCTCATGCCCTTATCAATTGAATTGTCATATTTAAACCGCAATGTAGGGATGTTTCTAAGCTCGATCCTCTCCCGCAGCTTCCTTTTAATAAAGCCGCTGCTTTTTTTTAGCCCTTCCATGCTGTTTTGGATACCGGCCTGCTTATCTAACACGCTTACATATATATCCAGGTATTTATGGTCGGGAGACAGGGTTGTGTCGGTGACGGTAACAAACCCTACCCTCGGGTCCTTTACCAGCTCGCTTATTATATAGCTAATCTCTCTTTTTATATCGATCTCTAACTTCTTGGTCCGGTCCATGGTTTATCATGTTACTTCTTTTTCTTCAAAAACTTCTATTATGTCGCCCTTATCGATGTCCTGGAAATTTTCTATTTTTATACCGCATTCATACCCAGAGGTGACCTTTTTTACATCTTCCTTGAACCTGTGGATACTTGCGATCCTGCTTTCATATATGATCTTTCCGTCCCTAATTATCCTGGCGGGATTACCTCTTTCAACCTCTCCTTCAAGGATATAGCATCCCGCTATGGAGCCCACCTTGGGTATCTTAAACAGTTCCCTTACTTCCACTTTGCCTTTTTCAACCTTTTCCAGCTTGGGCTCTAGCAATCCCTTGAAAGCAAGCTTGACATCGTCTACAAGCTTGTAGATGATATTATAAGTCCTGATCTCCACCCCTTCTTTTTTGGCCAGTAACTTTGAATTAGTAGGAGCCACTACCCCGAAACCTATTGCTATTGAATTTGAAGCAGCTGCCAGGAGTATATCGCTGTCGGTAATTGCTCCCACACCTCTATGGATAATATTTATGTTTATATCCTCTTCTGCAGTATTTCTCAAAGCTTTAGTCACCGCATCCAGGGAACCATTCGAATCAGCTTTTAGCACTATCCCCAGTACCGCTGCCTCATCCTGTTCGGAGATCTTTGAAAGTTCTTCAAGGGTTATACTTTTTCTGGATTCGGTTACTTTGGCCATTTTTTGGTCATATTCTTTCCTGCTTACTATATCTTTTGCGACTTTTTCATTTTTAACCACAAAAAGCTTGTCTCCTGCCTGGGGAACGCTTGAAAAACCAAGGATCTCTACAGGCTGAGAAAGTTCTGCTATTTTTATTCTGTGGCCTTTTTCATCCATTATAGACCTTATCCTCCCCATAGAATTACCGGTGACAAAGTTGTCTCCGACCGCCAGGGTCCCTCTTTTGACGACCACTGTAGCCATGGGTCCCATCCTCTTATCCAGCTTGGATTCTATTATGACAGCATTGCCTTCTGCATCTGGATTACCCTTTATCTCATTTAGGTCTGCCACAAGCAGTATCATCTCCAGCAGATCATCAATATTTATTTTCTTCTCAGCAGATATCTCAACACAAACGGTATCCCCGCCCCACTCTTCAGGGACCAGATCGTGCTCCGTAAGGCCTTTTTTTACTTTGTTGGGGTCTGCATTAGGCAGGTCTATCTTATTTATGGCCACAATAATAGGAACTTTTGCGGCCTTTGCATGGTCTATGGCCTCGACTGTCTGGGGCATTATGCCATCATTTGCAGCAACCACGATAATAGCAATATCTGTGACCTGAGCTCCTCTTGCCCTCATTGTAGTAAATGCCTCATGGCCAGGTGTATCTATAAAAGTTATTTTTTTTCCTTTATGTTTTATCTGATATGCACCAATATCCTGGGTTATCCCCCCAGCTTCGCTTGATGCCACCTTGGTATTTCTTATAGCATCAAGCAATGTGGTCTTGCCGTGATCGACATGGCCCATCACAGTGACAATAGGAGGCCGGAGTTTTAGGTCTTTTTCGGAATCAACATATATTTCATCAGTTTTTTCTTCAGAACCTATAATATTATATTTAAAGCCGAATTCATTTGAAAGGATCTCTACAAGGTCCTTTTCCAGGGACTGGTTTATATTGACGACTTCCCCCATATTAAAAAGGGTTTGTATCAATTGGCTGGAAGGTATGCTTACCCTTTCTGAGATCTGTTTGATAGTAACCCCAGCAGGCAGCTCCAGGACTTTCTTGATCTGAGGCCTTTCTTTTTTCTCTTTTACTTCCAGGCCCTGTTTTGTATCTCCAACCTTTTTTTGGGCCTTCTTCTTAGGAATGCTCTTGACCCTTATCCTGCCGGTTTTCTCTTCCCTGTCCAGTTCCTTATCAAGAACACTTCTGATATTTCTTTTCTTTTCTTCTTCCCAGTTGGGTCTTACTTTCTTATCCTCTGTCTTGGGATTTAATCTTTTCTGGATATTCTTAACCTGGGCAGGGGTTAGCGCAGACATATGACTTTTTGCCTCCATGCCCATATCCTCTAGTATTTTCAACAATTTTTTAGAAGTAATTTTATTTTCTTTAGCAATCTCGTAAACTCTAATTTTTTATCCCTTCCTTAAAAAAATTTATTCTTCTGCTGCCTCATCCTGCCTGGATTCAAGCCTTTGTCTTCTTGCTTCTTCAAGTTCGTCTTCAAATTGCTGCTGGCTTTTTATGTCGATCTTCCATCCAGTAAGTTTTGCGGCCAGCCTAGCGTTCTGCCCTTCTCTTCCGATGGCAAGGGAAAGCTGGTCATTTGGAACTACCACCAAAGCAAATTTTCTTTCTTCATCGGTTAGTACCTTTACCACCCTGGCTGGTGAAAGAGAATTTTTAATAAACTCTACTACATCTTCACTGAAATTTACTATATCTATTTTTTCTCCTCCAAGTTCATCTACCACCATTCTTACCCTTGAACCCTTTGGGCCCACACACGCTCCAACTGGATCCACATTTTTATCATTGGACCTAACAGCTATTTTTGTCCGATAACCTGGTTCCCTGGCAATATTTATAATCTCGACCAGGGCCTCCGATATCTCCGGCACCTCAAGTTCAAAAAGCTTCCTGATCAACCCTGTATGGGTCCTGGATACTATGACCTGCGGTCCCTTAGTGGTTTTTCTTACCTCAGATATATATGCTTTTATCCGCTCCCCGTGCCTGTACCTTTCGTTAGGTACCTGCTCATACTGCGGAAGCAGGGCTTCAACCTTACCCAGGTCGACCAGAGTAAACCTTGCATCGCTCTGCTGTATGATCCCGGTAACCAGGTCCCCGACCCTGTCCTTGAACTCTTCATACATTATCTCTCGTTCCGCTTCTTTGATCTTTTGTTTTATTACCTGCATCGCAGTCTGTGCAGCAATCCTTCCAAAGTTATCAGGAGTTACCTCAAGCTCATCCTTTTCATGTTCATCCTTTTCATCTTCACCTAATACCTTGAACACTTGGATCTCGCCGGTCTCGATATTTATATCCACCCTGCTGTCATAATCTATCTTATAATTTTTTTTATAAGCAGAATTAAGGGCACCCTTCAATGCTTCGATAAGGGTATCAATCTTTATGCCTTTCTCTTTTTCCAGCTCCCTTAAAGCTGCCACTAATTCCTTATTCAATTTATATCACCTTTATATATATAAAAATCGGATAAACAACAAAAATAGTGGGCCATGCCCACTATCTTACAAAAAATATCGCCTCAAATTTGAAATCAAGTATAACATAATTAAGGTAATCAAACAAGGGCAATGAGCCGCCGGCTGTAAAGGAAAATGCCCTCCAGCCAGCCAAGATTTTAAAGAAATTTTACATTTTATCCACTGATTATACAAGGGGACAGGGACAATTTTTTAAAGTTTAATCCCTCAGGCAAGCATCTCTTTTAAACTGGTAAACCTTTCTCCGGCTTTATTACGGTTTACTGCGATTCCAATTGCTTTTTTGCTTCCTATAAGTATAGCAATCCTTTTTGCCCTGGTAATAGCTGTATAAAGCAGATTTCTCTGCAGCAGCATATAATGTGAAGTGAGGATAGGTATGATTATGCATGGGAATTCGGACCCCTGGGACTTATGTATGGATATTGCATAGGAGAGATTGAGCTCATCAAGCTCAGAATGCTTATATAATACATGTTTATCTCCAAAATCGATTAATACCTCCCTGCTTTTGCTGTCGATCTCCCTTACATATCCGATGTCCCCGTTGTAGACCTCTTTTTCGTAATTATTCTTGATCTGTATAATCTTATCTCCCAGCCTGAACTCAAAATATAAGCCTTGTAGATTGTCACGGTTTTTGTTAAGCCTTGCCTGGATCTGCCTGTTTAGGTTTTCTACACCAACCACCCCTTTATTTGTAGGTATCAATACCTGCACATCCTTAATGGGGTCCAGGCCGAAGCTTTGGGAGATCTTGTCCTGCAGGAGCCCTAATATGAGGCTTACCACTTGCTGGGGGTCGTTTTTTTCGATAAAGAAGAAGTCATCCTCCCTGGGTTTTCCAATATAGGGAAAGATTCCGTCCCTTACCTTATGGGCATTGTAGATAATAAGGCTTTGGCCCTGCTGCCTGTAAATTTTTTTCAATACCTTTACCGAAAACCTCCTTGAACCTATCATATCATTTAAAATATTTCCTGGTCCTACCGAAGGGAGCTGGTCAGCATCACCCACCAGCACAAGCCTGGTGGTTTTTTTTATGGCCTTTAGAAGAGAACTTAAAAGCCTTATATCTATCATAGAAGCTTCATCTATTATGATGGTATCAGCATCCAGGGGGTTTTTTTCATTTTTTAAAAACTCATTCCTCTTAGGATTGTATTTTAACAGGCGATGTATGGTCTTTGCTTCTTTCCCGGTAGCTTCAGCAAGTCTTTTTGATGCCCTTCCAGTGGGCGCTGCAAGAAGTACTTTTCTTTTTTGAGAATTAAGTATCATCAGCACGAAATTCAATATGGTGCTTTTGCCTGTCCCGGGGCTTCCTGTAATAATGAGTATTTTCTTGGTGACTGCTTGGGTTATAGCCTCCTTTTGGACCTTGTCAAGTACAACATTGTTCTGCAGTGAAAGGTCATCTATGAAGGCTTCGATGGACTGTACGCTCATGGTTTTGCCCTGAGTTTTTTCATCAAGCAATATCTTAAGTTTACGGCACACATAGGCTTCTGACTCAAAAAGATCCTTTGAATAAACCTTTTTCTCGTAGCCTTCTACCTGTATGATCCTATTTTCTTCTATTAATTCATCCAGGGCCTGGTTTAATATGCCAAGGTCTATTTGGAGGAAATCAGCCGCGGATTCTTTAAGGCCCTGGCAGGGGCAATAACAATGCCCTGCGCTCTCCAAATCCTTTAACAGGTACAAGATGCCAGCCTTGGCCCTGAAAATGGAATTACTGTCTATCCCAATATTTTGGGCTATATTGTCAGCAGTCTTAAAACCTATACCAAAAATATCCTCACAGAGCCTGTAGGGATTCTCCTTGATCATATTTATGCAACTGCTTCCATAATATTTAAACACCTTTACCGCCAGAGCATTTCCCAGCCCATAGGTCTTTAAAAAAATAAGGGTATCCCTCTGGTCCTTATTATTCTGGTAGCAATCCATGATCTTTTTTACCCTTTTTCTGCCGAAGCCCTCAATAGCGGTAAGCCGGTATGGGTCTTCATCCAGGATTTTTAGGGTATCCTTTTTAAAATGGGAGACGATCTTTTTTGCCATTGCAGGGCCTATACCCTTTATCAAGCCCGAACCCAGATATTTCTCTATTCCTTCCGCGGTATGGGGAGTTATGTATCTTATATCTTTTATCTTAAACTGCCTGCCGTATCTGGCGTCTTGATGCCAGCAGCCTGTTATCTCGACCTTCTGGCCGCAATTTATCTGGTGGATGTTTCCCACTATGGTGGTAAGTTTTCTAATCCCCTCCAGGCGAATTCTTCCAACAAAAAAATTGGTCTCCGGATTAGTATATACAATTTTTTCCAGGGTGCCGCGGATATTTTCACTTTTTAAATCTTCCATAAAGGCCTTTTATCCCTGATGTCTGGCCAGGAATCCCGTTATATCTTCTAAAGAAAGTTCTTCTTTGCCCCCATCTCTGGTCTCTGCTTCGATCAAGCCGCGGGCTAAAAAATTTTTACCGAGTATAAACCGGATGGGGATGCCGATCAGTTCTGCATCTTTAAATTTTACACCGGCCCTTAGATCACGGTCATCATATAGTACCTCTATGCCCATGTCCAAAAGCTTTTGGTAAACCTTGTCCGCTTCGGTTAAGAGCCTGTCATCTCCCATATTAGTCACTATTATGGCCACCTTGAAAGGCGCTAGGGCCTCCGGCCAGGTTATACCCCCTCGGTCACTGAGCTGTTCTATGGCTGCAGACATGATCCTGCTTATCCCGATGCCGTAGCATCCCATGGTAAAGGGTTTTAGCCTGCCGTCCTCATCCAGGAACTTAGCATCAAGTTTTTCGCTGTATTTTTTACCCAGCTTAAAGATGTGACCTATCTCTATGCCTTTTCTAAAAGCTAATGCAGATCCGCATCCCCGGCACAGGTCTCCTTTTTTAGGGCTGGTAAAACTACCCCAGCGGCCTGGATTGAAATCCCTGCAATGATTTGCATTGATATAATGGAAATCCTTCTGGTTTGCGCCTACTACCAGATTCTTCTTATTTTCAATTGAATGATCAGAAAAGAAAGCTATATCCACGGGAGCTGCAATTGGCCCAAAATATCCAAGATTGAGTTTATCTGCCAGGCCCCGGTCCTCTATGAGGGATAAAGAAGTACCAGCTTCTTTGGACGCTCTTTCAAGGTCAAGTTCGCGGTCTCCGCTTAACATGAAAGCGTAGATCTTTTTATCTTCTCCTTGCAGCACCATGGTTTTGACTATTTTTTCCAATGGTGTATTTAGATATTCTGCCACATCTTCGATAGTCTTTGCACCCGGAGTATGTACCTTTTTCAAATCCAGGGTTTTTTCTGGTTCCAGCCCCTGAAAAGGCTTGAAAAGAGCATTTTCCTGCTTGGCCAGGTAATTGCACTTGCCGCACTGGACTATGACCTCTTCACCATCCTGGGCCAGTACGATAAATTCATGGGAAACGCTTCCCCCTATCAATCCTGTCTCAGCCTCCACCACCAGGTATTCAAGCCCCAGTCTTTCAGTGATCCTTTTATAAGTTTGATGCATTTTTTGATAAACGGTATCAAGCTCTTTTTCGTCCCTGCAGAAACTGTATGCATCCTTCATAATAAACTCTCTTGCCCTAAGTATCCCATACCTAGGCCTTATCTCATCCCTGAATTTTACCTGTATCTGGTACAGGTTGACCGGAAGGTCCTTATATGATTTTAAATCAAGATAAGCAAGATGGGTTACCAGTTCTTCATGGGTGGGCCCCAGGCAGAAATCCCTCTGGTTCCTGTCTTTTAGCCTGAACATCTCGGGGCCGTACTGGTCCCACCTGCCAGACCTCTTCCATAACTCTGAAGGCTGGACCACTGAAAGCACCAGTTCCAGTGCTCCGGCTTTGTCCATTTCTTCCCTGACTATGGCTTCTATTTTTTTTAAAACCCTTAGGCCAAGAGGAAGATAAACATATATCCCTGCAGCTACTTTTCTTGTAAGGCCCGCCCTAAGGCTTAGGGCATGGCTTTTTATCTCTGAGCTGCTTGGCGCTTCTTTTAAAGTAGGAAGATAATATTTTGAAAATCTCATAACTCACCCGTCTAATAAAATTTGTAATTGGTCTTTAAACTCATCTAAGGCCGAATCGATCTCCACCCTTTTGATTACCTTTCCTTTCAGGAAAATAGCTGCCTTCCTGTTTCCCATAGCTATGCCCAGGTCTGAATCCCTGGCTTCTCCGGGACCGTTTACTATGCATCCCATAACCGCAATCTTTAAAGGTTTTTTTATTTCTTTGGTTATATTATAGACCTCGACCGCCAGGCTTTTCAGATCGGTCCTGGTCCTCCCGCATGTTGGACAGGAGACTATATCCACTCCGTATTTTCTCAGGCCAAGGTTGTTCAGTATCAGATAGCCGGCCTTTACCTCTTCCAGTGAAGAGTCTGTGAGTGAGACCCTTATGGTGTCTCCAATACCTTCAGAAAGAAGTATGCCAAGGCCCAGTGAAGATTTTATGCTTCCCGGCAAAAGGGGGCCTGCCTCCGTGACCCCAAGATGCAGCGGGTATTCAGTCTTTTCGGATATTTTCTGGTAAATATTTATGGTATCGATTACCGAGGAGGCTTTCGCTGAGATCTTGAAATTGAAGAAATCATGTTTTTCAAGCAGCTCTACGCTCTCCAAAGTGCTTTCGACCATTGCGTTGACTATATTCCCATTATTTTTTTCAAGTACATCTTTTTTGATAGAACCGGAATTTACCCCAATCCTTATTGCTGCATGTCTGGTTTTGGCTTTTTCGATGACCTTTGACAGGTCTTCCCTTCTTCCGATATTTCCTGGATTGATCCTCACGCAATCTACGCCGATATCCAAACAATCGATAGCCAGCCGGTGATCAAACTGGATATCAGCAACCAGCGGCACAGTAAACACTTTTTCCAATATAAGAGACTTAAGGCTTGCCACTGACTCCTGGTCAGGGACAGCTACCCTTATAATCTCACAACCGCAGTTGATAAGGGATTTGATCTCCCTTAACATGGATTCCCTTTCCTTGAGCCTGGATTTGGTCATCGACTGCACGGTTATGGGACTGTATCCCCCAACAAAGACATCCCCTACCCTTATTTTTTTAGTCAGCCTTCTTGTTATCTTCATGGTCACATGCTGTGCAGGGCAAACGGGCTTATTATATCGAACACAAACCCTATGATAAGTAGTGAGACCAAAAGCATTATGCCTACTGTGTTTACGATCTCTATTGCTTTTTTGGGCAGGGGTTTTTTTCTAATGCCCTCTACGGCAAGGACCACCAGATGGCCTCCATCCAGAGGAAGTATAGGTAAAAGGTTTCCAAACACTAAAAGCAGAGAGACCAGAGCCACAAAAAGTATAAAGTTCTGAAAACCCATAGCCGCGGACTGCTGGAATATATTTATCACGCCGACTGGAGAAACAGGCCTTGCTTCGTCGAAAGTTAGCTGCCCGCTGAAAAGCATGCCGAAAAGAATCACATATGTCCTGCCGATATCCCAGGTCATGGCCACGCTCTCGGTAGCTATCTGGCCTATGGAAAGGTATTCCTTGGTTAATTCGGGACCAATCCCAAGATATTTTGTCCCATCTCTTTCCTGGAGCCTGGCCTCGACAGTCATCTCCTGGCCGTCTCTGATAATCTTATATTCAGCGGTCTCGCCCTGGTGGTCTCTTGTGGCCTGAGCGAATTCCTCCCAGCTTCCTATGCTTTGGCTGTTTAAGGCCACCACCTTGTCTCCAACCTGAAAATCATACTGGTCTGCAGGCGAACCCGGTTCTACATAATCCACTGTGGTGGTAGGTACAAATATTCCCAGGCTAAGAAATATTGCGATCAGCAGGACAGTAAAAACAGCATTCATGCTAACTCCTCCTATGATCACTAAAAATTTCCTAAAGACCGGTTTCTTCTCATATGATTTTTCCTGCAATTCCCTGGGCACCTTTGCCCCCCTGTCCATACCCAGTATCTTATTGTAGCCTCCTACCGGAATGGCGCTGAGGCCCCAGGTTGTCCCCCCCTTTGATTTAAACTTTAAAAGTTTTGGCCCAAGGCCTATAAAGAATTCTTCTACATGGATACCGTTGAGTTTAGCCATTATGAAATGGCCGAACTCATGGACCAGTATTATAACTGAAAACCCAAGTATAGCTAATATATATTGTAATATTATTGTAAGACTCATGACTCCATTATACCTTACCGAATCTACGGTTTCTTTTCTGATAAGCGTTTATGGCCTTCAGATAATGGCTTGTGTTAAAATCGGGCCAAAGTGTCTTTGTAAAATAGTATTCCGCATAAGCGCTCTGCCACAGCATGAAATTGCTTATCCTGTATTCTCCGCTGGTCCTTATTATAAGGTCGGGGTCCGGGGTTTTTCCGGTGTACAGATACCCTGAGAAGGTGTCCTCATCCAGCTTTTCAATTTCAATCTTATTTTTTTTGGCATCTTCATACATGTTCTTGATAGCTTTTATTATCTCCTGCCTTGAGCCGTAATTGAAAGCAATGTTAAATACAAGTTTGCTGTTACCGCTGGTCAGACTCTCAGCATTTCTGAAACTATCCCTTAATTTTTGGGGAGACTTTTTTCTATCTCCGATTATTTTTATCCTTACCCCGTTTTTATTTAAAGAATCAAGTTCTTCATTAAGGCAATCGACAAAAAGACCCATAAGAAAATCCACTTCTTTTTTAGGCCGCTCCCAGTTTTCACTGGAAAAAGCAAAAACAGTAAGATATTTGACCCCAATTTTTATAGAGGTTGCTATTGCCTGCCTTAAAGACTGGACACCGGCTTTATGGCCCAGGATCCTGGGGAGCTTTCTCCTGGAAGCCCACCTGCCGTTGCCATCCATTATTATGCCTACATGTTTAGGGATGTTTCCTTTTTTTAAATCATCTATCCTAGGTGTTGTTATCGAGGAAAGAAAGGAAGAAATATTCAATACGCCTACCTACACTTCCATTATTTCCTTTTCTTTATAAGATACGGCATCATTGATTTTCTCGGTAAACTCATCGGTCAGTTCCTGGGCTTCCTTCTGCATGTTTATAAGGTCATCCTCTGTTATCTCCCCAGCACTTTCCTTGTTTTTCAGCTCTTCTATCAAATCACGCCTAATATTCCTAATAGATATTCTTCCTTCTTCGGCAATTTTCTTTATCCGTTTTACAAGCTCTCTCCTTCTTTCCTCATTTAAGGGAGGAATGTTTAAACTGATGATCTTGCCGTCATTGCTGGGATTGATACCTATATCCGACGCTTGTATCTGTTTTTCGATTTCTTTTAAAAATTTTGGCTCATAGGGTGAGATAAGTATGACCCTGGCCTCAGGTATACTTATATTTGCAATATGCTTTAAAGGAGTCCTGGAACCATAATAGTCAATGGATATGTCGTCAAGAAGTGCAGCTGAGGCCCTGCCTGTCCTTATTGTGTTGAACTCGTGCTGTGTCTTCTCCAGTGCCTGTTCCATCCTTTTTTCTGCATCTCTAAAAATTTTATCTTTCATCATTTACCCTTTCATAACAATAGTGCCAATTTTTTTACCCAATATAACACCTTTTATGTTCCCCGGCTTATTTATGTCAAAGACAACAATAGGAAGGTTGTTTTCCATGCAGAGGGAGGTTGCGGTCGAATCCATGACCCTGAGATTATTTTTCAATACATCAAAATAAGAAAGCTGGCTGTATTTTTTAGCATCCTGGTAAAGATTGGGGTCTTTATCATAGACTCCATCCACTTTAGTCGCTTTAAAGATTATTTCTGCGTCTATTTCAAGTGCCCTCAAGGCAGCAGCGGTATCAGTTGTAAAATAGGGATTTCCGGTTCCCCCTGCAAATATTACCACTCTTTTCTTTTCCAGGTGCCTTACCGCTCTTCTTCTGATAAAAGGTTCAGCTACCTCCTGCATAGAAATAGAAGTCTGCACCCTGGTCCAAACCCCCTTTTGCTCCAATGCATTTTGCAGCCCCAAGGCATTCATTATTGTAGCCAGCATGCCCATGTAATCAGCTGTTGTCCTATCCATACCGTTGGCGCTGGCTGAGACCCCCCTCCAGAAGTTACCTCCTCCTATTACAATAGCTATCTCCACCCCCATCTGGATTACTTCCTTTATCTGGTCTGCGATCCTGTCCATCACCTTGGGGTCTATACCATAATCTACCTCTCCTATTAAAGCTTCTCCGCTTATTTTTAAAAGTACTCTATTATATTTTGGTCTAGGCATCTATTTTTATTGATCCTCACCAAGCACAAAGCGGGCAAACCTTCTAATCTTTATGTTTTCCCCAATCTTGGCTATGGTATGGTTTACCAATTCACCTACTGTAATATCATTATCCTTTACAAAAAGCTGCTGGTACAGGCAGTATTCCTCATAAAACTTCTTTAACCTTCCTTCAGCAATCTTCTCGGCTATATTTTCAGGCTTTCCTTCATTTAAAGCCTGTTTTATATATATTTCTCTTTCTTTGCCCAGTATTTCTTCTGGGACATCCCTTTTGTCAACATAAACAGGTGCAGAAGCAGCTATATGAAGGGCTATGTCGTGGACAAAGGACTTAAAAAGCTCGTTTTTTGCTACAAAATCCGTTTCGCAGTTTGCCTCTACCAAGACACCGACTTTGGAACCTAGATGTATATAGCTGTCTATTATCCCCTCTTTGGTAGCCCTTGCAGCCTTCTTAGATGCTTTTGCCAGCCCTTTTTCCCTAAGAAGCTGTTCAGCCTTTTTTTGGTCTCCTTTGCTTTCTATCAGAGCCTGTTTGCAATCCATCATGCCGACTCCGGATTTTTCTCTAAGCTGTTTTACTTGCTCTGCTTTTATCTCCATTTTTATTTTACTCCCTTACTGTTGTACCCGTTGATTATCTTGGGGCCCCTGCTCAGATACCTTGGCAGCTTCCTCTTTCTTTGTATCTTCGGCCTCTTCTTCTGGGCTCTTTTCAATTTTTATTTTTTCCTGGCTTCCCTTCTTTACTGCATCTGCGATTATACTAGTGATCAGGGCACAAGAACGTATGGCATCATCATTCCCAGGTATTACATAGTCTATGTCATCAGGATCACAATTTGTATCTGTGATGGCTATTATAGGAATGCCAAGCTTCTTTGCCTCATTTACACCGATAGCTTCTTTTGTGGGGTCTACAATATACAGAGCTTCGGGCAGCTTCTTCATGTCCCTTATGCCCCCTATATTATATAATAGTTTTTCATATTCCTTTCTTATGCCCAAAACTTCTTTTTTGGGAAGCTTCTCAAAAACACCGTTTTCTTCCATTTCTTCGATTTCCAAAAGTCTTTTAGTCCTTTTGTTTATAGTCTCAAAATTAGTCAAGGTGCCTCCGAGCCAACGGTTTTTGACATAAGGCATGGCGCAATCCCTGGCATAGTTTTCAATGGTATCCTGGGTCTGTTTTTTTGTGCCTACAAAAAGAACCTTTCCGCCATCAGCCGCCAGGTCTTTAACAAAATCATAGGCATCCACTATCAATTGCATTGTCTGCTGCAAATCAATTATATATATACCGTTTTTAGCGGTATATATATATTTCTTCATTTTAGGGTTCCATTTGCGTGTCTGATGGCCGAAATGTACCCCCACTTCCAGAAGTTGTTTCATGGTTACGATACTCAAAATAATTCCTCCTCTTATGGTTATTCCTCCACCGCCTTAACTTTTTGGGTTACACCATAATACTGCAGGCGGTGTGTGTATTTATTCAGTCAACAAGTTTAACATAAAGTATTTCAATGAGCAAACAAATCTATTTTGCCCGCGGATGATATTTATTGTAATCATGTTTTATCTTTTTGATATTGAGATGGGTATATATCTGTGTTGTTGAAATATTCTCGTGGCCCAAAAGTTCCTGTATTTCTCTGATATTAGCCCCCTGCTGTAGCATATGGCTGGCAAAACTGTGCCTTATGCTGTGAGGAGTTATTTTCTTGCCTGCAGACAAGCCTACTGCATATTTTTTGACTATAGAGCTTATGCTCCTGGTTGAAAGCTTGCCTCCCTTTTTATTTAAAAAAAGGTACCTGCATTTTTTGTACCCGCGGTCAGAATACAGGTAATCTTTTCTAAGAGAAATATATCTTTCTAAAGCATCTGAAGCGCTATTGTTTATAAAGACCATTCTCTGCTTGTTACCTTTGCCGGTAACTTTTATCTGCCTGTTTTCAAGGTCGATATCCTCCATCTTGATCTCAGCCAGCTCGCTTATCCTGGCACCAGTAGAATACATCAGTTCAATGATTGCACTGTCTCTTTCATCTTTAATGGAATCCATAAGCCTTGCTGTCTCATCCAGAGAAAGGAAGGAAAAAAACCTCTGGCTTTTTTTTGGCCTCAGTATGTGCTGGCTTATATTTTTATTGTTGTATCCATTTTTTTCTATGAATTTTAAAAAATTTACATATGAGGAGTACTTCCTGATCAGCGTGCTATTACAATACTTGAAATTGTCTAAAAACTTGATGTATTTTCTAAGGTCAGAGGACTCTATTTCTTCAAGTTCCTCCTTGCCTCTTTTTTTTAGATGGCCAAGGAAATGTTTTAAATCCCTGTTGTATGAATCAATTGTATTGGGAGAGAGGTTTTTTTGATATTTTAAAAAGGCTATATATTTTTTTAATCCCTTTTCAAATTCCATGAGTTTTTTTTATATTATATATTATAACACTATAATTATTATATAAATACCTAATCCAGCCGGATCTCATCCAAGACATCATCTATTGTAGAAACTGCTTTTGCTCCCTGCTGGATAAGCCGGTTTGTACCCCTGCTTTTTTTATTGAAAATACTTCCAGGGACAGCAAAGACTTCCCTTCCCTGCCTTAAGGCAAGATCGGAGGTTATAAGGGCTCCGCCCCTTAGGTCACTTTCTATAACAATTACACCCTGGCAAAGACCGCTTATTATCCTGTTTCTGCGGGGAAAGTTTTTTTTTCTAGGGGAGCTGAAGGGCATATATTCTGAGACCAGGGTGCCTTTATTTGCAACACCACTAAAAAGCGGACCGTTTGAACTGGGGTAGACATGTCCTATTCCGCATCCCAGGACGCCTATGGTGCCCCCTTTCTCTTTTAGTGCAGCTTTTTGGGCAACAGAATCTATACCGCGTGCCATTCCGCTTACTACGGTTATCCCCCGTCTGGAGAGCTGGCGTCCAAAATATTGTGCTGACCGCCTTCCATATGGCGTTGGATCCCTTGTGCCTACCACCGCAATTTTTGGTTTGGAATCCATCGGTTTACCCTTGCAGAATAAAATAGGTGCTATATCAAAAATATGCTTCAACGGCTTTGGGTATCCATTGTCGGCAATGGTGAGCATATTTATCTTATTATTTTTTAAAACCCTCGATATGTCTAAGATAGCATTGTCTTTGATGGCTAAAGAAGGATTTAGGAAAAATCTGACCGTCCTGGAGAGGTCCATGTCGTTTTTATGGAATACTTTGCTAAAAAGATCCGCCCTTATGCCCAGGACATGTAAGATATAAAAGATTTTTTTGCCCATCAAGGAGACCATTTGTTTATTATATGGGCAAATATTCATTTAGTCAAATAC
>PWSB01000059.1 GCA_003563375.1 Actinomycetota bacterium
AGGTCCCCTGCAACTTTAGAATCGATTAAAAGTTTCTCTGCAGCATTGCAGACACTTGGCCTTTGGGTCTTGGAGTTTACTACTATTTTTTCAATGGTGCAATATGGGATCCGTTCAATCTCGGAATCGATATAGATGTGGCAGTTTCCCACTCCTGTCTCTATGACAGGGACTTTGGAATTTTTAACCACGCTGTCTATCAAGCTCTTTCCTCCCCTGGGTATCAGCAGGTCCACATACTCCCTTAACTGCATGAGCCTTACCGCATCCTCCCTTTCGGTACTGGGTACAGCCTGTATTATATCCTGGGGAAAGTTATTATCCTTGAGAACTCCCCTCATTATGTCTACCAGAACCAGATTTGTATCAAGCGCAGAAGAGCTCCCCCTTAGTATTACCGCACTTCCCGCTTTCAAACACAGCACAGAAGCATCAACGGTGACATTCGGCCTGGCCTCATAGATTATGCCCATAACTCCCATGGGTACCCGGATATTCTTGAGGACCAGCCCATTGGGGAGATTGTATCCGAATATGACTTCCCCTATGGGATCAGTGAATTCTATGACCTGGTCGATACTTTGAGAGATCTTCTCAATCCTTGGCCTGTCCAGCATCAGCCTGTCCAGGATACTATCAGATATCCCTTCTTTTCTGGACCTCTCCATATCCTTTTTATTCTCTTCTATTATGTCATCTGCATGGTCCAAAAGCCTGGCAGCTATACCTGAAAGCAGTTTGTTTTTTTCTGATGTTTTTGCAGCAGCTATAAAAGGTGAGGCTTTTTTTGCCCTCCTGGCTATTTCAAGGACAATATCATTCATAAAACTCTCCGGGTTTTTAATTTAATATAATATAAAGGTAACAAACAATCAACTTTTAAAAACCACCAGGCAATCCCGGTGTATTATCTCCTTGCAAAGGCCGCCGCCTATCTCTTCTGATAACTGTTTTTCATTCTTGCCTTTGATGCTGCGGACCTCCTTGTCTGAAAAATTACTTATCCCCTTTGCTATAAGCTCTCCATCCAGGGAGTATACCTTCAGGGTGTCACCCGGGTTAAAACTTCCTTCTGCGTCCACCACCCCCACAGGCAAAATGCTCTTTCCTTTTTCAATTATAGCTTTTTTTGCTCCCTCATCTATGACTATTGACCCCTTGGCTCTCATTCCAAAAGCAATCCATCTTTTAAGGCTTTTGACCTTTTTCCCTTTTTGGGGCACAAAAAAGGTTCCAATATCCTCACCGTCAATGATCCGTGCCAGCACCCTCTCTTCCCTGCTATTGGCTACTGCAAGCCCTATCCCCGAAAAATGGCACACTTTTGCAGCCCTGACCTTCGATGCCATTCCGCCAAGGCCATAAAGAGACCCTGCCCCTCCTGAGATCTCTTCTATCCCCTCTGTTATTTCATCCACTATTTTTATTACTTTAGCCTGGGGGTCTATCTTTGGGTCCTTTTCATACAAGCCTTCTATATCCGTCAGGATAACCAGCAGGTCAGAGTCAGTCAAGCTGGCCACCAGTGCAGCTAAAATATCATTGTCCCCAAACTTTATCTCATCTACAGCTACACTGTCATTTTCATTTATGACGGGCACTATACCCATACCCAGCAGTGTCTCTATGGTGCTTCTTATATTAAGATACTGCTCCCTTGAGGTGGTATCTTCCTGGGTCAGAAGTATCTGGCCTACCTTGATGCCTTCATCAGCAAAAATGTTGCTGTATATCCTCATAAGCTCAACCTGCCCTACACTAGCGGCAGCCTGGAGCATGGAAATATCTTCAGGCCTTCCCCCTATGCCTAGTTTCTGCAAGCCTGCTGCTATGGCCCCGCTGGAAACTACAATGACCTGCAGCTTTCTTCCAACAGCTTCCTTTATCTCCCTGCAGAATTTTTTCATATTCCCAATATCTAAAAACCCTTCATGGGCGGTAAGGCTGCTGGAGCCTATCTTTACAACTATTCTTTTTAAACCCTTTATGTGTTTTGCCCTCTTTTGCACGCTAATCCTTCAATTCAAAAACCAGTTTCCCTATTATAACGGTGGATCCGATTTCCACCCCCATCTCTTTTAGCCTGTCTGCTATGTGCATCCTGTCAAGTCTCTGCATCAGGTAATTTAAGCCCTCCTGGTTTTCAAGGTCTGTCATCTGGACCATTCGCTCAATCTCTTTGTTTTTGACCAGGTATTCATCACCTATTTTTTCTATCTCTATCTTTTCACCGGCAGCAGACGTATCCAGGTCATATACCCTGTATTCTTCTTTGTCAGCCTGGGGAGGACTGACCTCCTCCTTGTACTGTTTTACCATTTTATCTAAAACCTCTGTCATCTCTTTGAGGCCTTGCCCGGTTACAGCGGATACAAATATGATAACATTTTCTCCAGAACTTTTTAGCCTCTCTCCTATGGCCTCCATATCCTGGTCACCTAAAAGATCTATTTTGTTTAAGATAACAATATGTTTTTTTTCGGCAAGCTTTTGGCTGTAAAGTTTAAGCTCTTTTTTCAATGTACCTAAATCCTCTTCAGCATCGGCACCTTCATACATTATTTTAGCGGCATCCAATACATATACGATAACAGAAGTCCTTAGTATATGCTTCAAAAACCTGTCGCCAAGCCCGCTGCCCTTATGCGCGCCTTCTATTAATCCCGGTATATCTGCGATTACAAAGCTGTCCTCTTCTGTAGCCACCACCCCGAGGTTAGGCACAAGTGTAGTAAAAGGATAGTCGGCAATTTTTGGGCGTGCCGCTGTAACCCTGCTTATAATAGTGGATTTGCCTGCATTTGGAAATCCCACCAGGCCCACATCAGCCAGAAGCCTAAGCTCGAGCTTTATCCACCGCTCCTCTGTCATCTCGCCGTATTCAGCAAAGGCGGGAAACCTCCTTGCCTGGGAGGTAAAACTTGCATTCCCTCTTCCCCCCATACCTCCTCCGGCCAAGACCGCCTGTTTGCCTTCCCTGTCAAGATCAGCAATAACCCTTCCGTCAGCTTCCCTTACCAGGGTGCCAACCGGTACCTCTATGACAAGGTCGCGCCCGTCTTTTCCATTTCTCTTATTGGGTTTACCGGATCCGCCGTTTTCCGCCTTAAAATGCACCTTTTTTCTAAAACGGTAAAGGGTATTATACCTCTTGCTTGCTTTTATTCTGATATCTCCCCCCTTCCCGCCGTTTCCCCCGCTGGCTATTTTTTTGCGCTTGCCTTTGAGGTTAAAAAAAGATACCAGGCCATTTCCCCCATTTCCGGCTTTAATGTTTATCTTTGCTTCGTCTAAGAACATTTCTTTTAAAATATATACAAATAAATAACTATTATATTAAATGATAGTTATAATTACTATAAACATGTTTTAACAAAGGCTGTTTTAGTTTATAGTTTGGTTGACCAGCATATATTATTTTTTAATTATGTTATTCTTTTTAAACCTTGTCCTTACAGGGCTTTTTGCAGGCTTTGTCGGCTCGATAATAGGAATAGGGGGAGGGACCTTGATGGTGCCTATTCTTACCCTTCTCCTTGACGTCCCCATACATAATGCTATCGGGACAAGCATAATAGCCATAATGGCCACATCCATCTCAGCCCAAAGGAGGTATGTGGTAAAGAGGCTTACAAATATAAGGCTTGGCCTTTCGCTGGAGACATTTACCGCAGCAGGAGGCATAGCAGGGGCACTGACCGCTTCCTATCTGCAGAGCAGCATCCTCATGGGCGTGTTCGGGGCCTTTGTGCTTGCCGTATCCTATATACTTTACATAAAAAATAAAAAAAGCCGTCCAGAAGGAAGGAAGGCAGCTTCTAGGTCTGTTTTTAGCTCAAGCTTCTATGACTACCAGTCAAGAGGGAACATAAGCTATAATGTAAAAAACATACCTGCAGGCCTTGGCGCCTCTTTTTTTGCAGGAATTGCTTCAGGCCTTCTAGGAATAGGGGGTGGAGCGGTCAAGGTGCCCAACCTTAATCTCATAATGGGATTGCCCATAAAAGCAGCCTCGGCAACCAGCAATTACATGATAGGGATAACCGCTGCAGCATCCTCTATAATCTATTACGCGCAAGGGTATATCAACCCTTTTATCACCTCTGCAGTTGTCCTGGGGGTGCTCGGAGGCGGGACACTGGGTTCCTTTTTTGCATCAAAGGTAAGGAGCATGGGTATTGTCAAAATAATGATAGGGGTTTTTATACTTATCGGCATAAACATGATACTCAGAGCTTTTGGCATAGATATTTATTGATATGAACAAAAAACTGTATTATATTTTTACCGCAGGTCTGGCCTTGAGCCTGGCTTTGGTATTTGCAGGATATATTTATGCTCTGGCCGGGGGCTACAATATATTTGAAGAGATCCCTCCCCAGGCCTATTTTGGACAAGATTCCTTTTTTTTGGG
>PWSB01000019.1 GCA_003563375.1 Actinomycetota bacterium
ACCATAGAATCTGATGGGAAGGATGAGTGGGTCCAACTTGATTCGATGCTTCAGATAGATAAAATCCAAAACTGGTCAGATGCCTTTAACCGCATAGATAATATAGGGGCAAAAGAGGCCCTGGGCAGGATAAGAGAGGCCGGAGTAGTGGGTTTGGGGGGTGCTACCTTTCCCACACATGTAAAACTTTCCCCTCCCCCCGAAAAGAATATAGATACATTCATATTAAACGGATGCGAATGTGAGCCTTTTATAACTTCTGACCACAGGGTCATGCTTGAATACGGCAGGCATGTTCTTTTAGGCATGTATATAATCAGCAGGATATTGAATCCCCAAAAAATTTATATTGCAATCGAAAACAATAAGCCTGATGCTATTGAGCACCTTGATAATCTTTTAAAGGAAATGAGCCTTGAAGATATTGAAATAATTGCCCTGCCTTCCAGATACCCTATGGGGGCTGAAAAAACCCTTATTAAGACTATAATGGGCCGGATTGTCCCTATGGGCGGCCTTCCCATGGATGTCGGGGTAGTGGTAAACAATGTAGCCACATCCAAGGCAGTAGCTGAAGCGGTACTGGAAGGAAAACCGCTTATAGAAAAGGTAGTGACGGTAACCGGTTTATTTGGGAAGCCTAAAAACCTGTTGGCCAGGGTGGGTACACCTATCTCAAAACTCGTCTCCTACTGCAATTTAAAACAAAGGGAAAAATACCACGTGATACTGGGCGGGCCCATGATGGGCCAGCCGGCCAATGATATTGAGTTCCCGGTCACAAAGGGGCTTAATTGTGTCCTTGTAAAAGAGGGATCCGCAGGCGATGAACAGAATTGTATAAGGTGCGCAAGATGTATCTCAGTATGCCCTGTGGACCTTATGCCCCTGATGTATCCTACATTCGTAAAGAACAACGCTTTCAGCCAATGCAGCGAGTATTATATTGAAAATTGTATCGAGTGCGGGTCCTGTTCATTTATATGTCCAGCACATATACCTATTGTGGGTTATATAAAAACTGGGAAGAAAAAACTTGCAAAAAAATAAGTTTGAACTAAAAAAAAGATTAATTTATACTTATGTAATCTAGAAAAGATATGAATATGGATAAGAATAAAATAATTATCTCACACGCGCCCTATCTATGGAAGGGCTTTTCCACCACCAAGATAATGTATTTGGTAGCTGCCGCCCTTATTCTTCCCACATCAGCAAGTATTTATTATTTTGGGCTGCCGGCCGTCTATATAATACTGGCCAGTACAATTACTGCTTTCCTTACTGAATATGTCATAAAAAAATTGAGGAAAAAAAGGTTTGTAAACGACGGGAGCGCGGTAGTCACCGGTTTACTGCTTGCTTTAACCCTTCCGCCCAGGATGCCTGTGTGGATGGTAGTGGTTGGCTCATTTTTTGCAATTGCGGTAGCCAAGGAGGCCTTTGGCGGGTTAGGGCATAATATATTTAATCCTGCTATAGCCGGAAGAGCCTTCCTATCGGTCTCATTCCCGGCCCAGATAACCCATTGGCTAGAGCCGGTAGGCTTCAGGCCGGATGCGGTTACCGCAGCCACGCCTCTCAGCCCGGATTTTACCTATCCCGGGACCCAGATACAGCTTTACAGGGATCTTTTTTTTGGCAATGTAAGCGGGTCATTGGGGGAGACTTCTGCTTTTCTTCTGATAATAGGCGGCATATTTTTATTGTCCCTTAGGGTCATTGAATGGAGGATACCTGTCTTTTATATAGGAACGGTCGCCCTGCTGTCCTATCTACTGGGCCAGGACCCCCTTTTTCAAATCCTGGCAGGGGGATTGATGCTTGGAGCGATATATATGGCCACAGATTATGTGACCTCTCCCTTGACAGGGAACGGCAAACTCATATTTGGGATAGGCTTGGGAATTATTACCGTGCTTATACGTAATTTCGGGGCTCTGGACGAAGGGGTCGTCTTTTCAATACTTATCATGAATGCGTTCAACCCCCTTATAAACAGGTATTCAAAAATAAAGACATTGGGTTTAGGAAAAAAGAAGGCAGCATCCTAGATGATAGAAAAGATAAAACAAACCAAACCGTACCCTATAATTTTGCTGACACTGGTGGTCCTGGTCTCAGTGGCCCTGCTTATGGGACTGAACACGGTTACAGAACCTATCATCGAAGCTCAGAGGGAAGCAGCTATCATACGGATACTCGAGGAAATTTTTCCGGGGATGACCGAATTTGTGTTGGAAGATGGAATATATTATATTTTTGAGGATGACCAGGAGCAAGGATATGCATTTATAGCCTCGGGCAGCGGCTATGGCGGGGAGATAAGTATCATGGTCGGCCTTGATACAGACCTCCTCATAAAGGATATCAGCATCATCAGCCAGACAGAGACCCCTGGATTGGGGAGCAGGATAGAAGAAGAAGATTTTTTGGCTCAATTCAGCGGGCTTGATGTCCCCCAGCTTGAACTGGAAAGGAACCAGGGAGAAATAGATGCTATAACCGGGGCTACAGTCAGTTCTGAAGCTGTGGTAGATGCGGTAAGGGAAGAGATGCAGGATAAATTAAATGTTTTAGAATAGAGGTGGTGGCTTATGGAGGATAAAACAAAAGGTTGCAGCTCATGCGGGAATTGCCCCCCTGAGACAAAAACTGGAGGGGTTTTCTGGAAGGAGTTTACCAAGGGGATAGTTATCTCCAACCCCATATTTATACTGGCACTTGGGCTTTGCCCTGCACTGGCCGTCACAGGAACCCTGAATAATGCATTGGGGATGGGGGGAGGAGTCCTATTCGTGCTTCTCGGGGCCAATATAGTTATATCTATGCTAAGGAATGCTATACCAAGCCTGGTGAGGATACCAATATTTATCGTGGTAATAGCTACTTTTGTAACCATCCTGGGCCTTCTCTTTGAAGCCTATATACCCCCGCTTCATGAATCACTTGGCATATACCTTCCCCTTATAGTAGTAAACTGTATCATACTGGGAAGAGCTGAGGTCTTTGCTTCCCGAAACAAGACCTCAATATCTGTAGCTGATGCCTTGGGGATAGGTGTAGGTTTTACCATAGCCATAATAATCATTTCCCTGTTCAGGGAAATACTTGGTACAGGGGCACTCTCTATTTTCAGGTTCCAGATCTTTTCAATACCTGTCCTGTCAGATTTTCCGGTAGGGTTTTTTGTATCTCCCCCCGGAGCTTTTCTGGTAATCGGGGTCTTACTGGCATTGTTTAGGGTCATAGGGGTGATGGACAGTGAATAATCTATTATCAATATTTATTGCCATGGCTATAGTAAACAACCTTGTCCTGGCGAGGTTTTTAGGGCTGTGCCCTTTTTTCGGAGTCTCCAAAAAGATTGCAAATGCTATCAGCATGAGCATTGCGGTCACCTTTGTCATGCTGCTTGCTTCTGTCTCTACAACCGTTATATTTAACTACCTGCTGGTGCCTTTCGGTGTAGAATTTATGCAGATCGTCCTCTATATACTGGTAATCGCTTCCCTGGTCCAGATAGTGGAGCTCACCATCAGGAGGACCAATGTCATGCTGTATAATTCCCTGGGCATCTTTCTCCCCCTCATAACCACTAACTGTGCCATACTGGGTATCGCCCTCATAAATTCCCAGGAACTATTCACTGTCCTGGAAAGCTCGGTAAGTGCTCTTGGAGCAGGAGCTGGTTTTGGGCTGGTGCTTCTGATAATGTCAGGTATCAGGGAAAAACTGGATTATGCTGATACCCCAAAGTCCATGAAGGGGCTCCCCATAGCTTTTTTAACCGGCGCCCTGCTGGCCCTGGCTTTTCTGGGTTTTGCGGGCATGGTATAATATTTTTCAGGAGTTGATACAACCATGGAAACTTTATGGATAATAATAATATTAAGTTCTATAGGGCTGGTGGCCGGCTTTATAATATTTTTGGTAAACAGGTACCTTCCGCGTGAGCCCGAATCACTAAAAAAAGCGGAAAGGATATCCGGGAACCTACCCGGTTATAATTGCGGAGCATGCGGCTACCCTGGCTGTTTTTCATATGCACAGGCAGTAGCCAAAGACAATGGCGTGATAAACTCAAATCCCTGCACCACCGTGATGCAGGATGAGGGTATGCTGGCTGGTTTAGAAAAAGAAATTGGCATAAAGATAGACACTTTGAATAAAAAAGCAGTAATCCACTGTTTTGGAGTGGCAGAGCCGCTTGGCGATTATGAAGGTATTAAAACCTGTGAATCGGCTAATAATATCATAGGCGGGTTTAAGAGGTGCCCCTACGGATGCCTCGGGCTTGGAGACTGTATGGCCGTATGCCCCCAGGATGCAATAAAGATCGATGAGAAAAGAAAGATAGCTGTTATAGACCCGGACAGATGTAC
>PWSB01000016.1 GCA_003563375.1 Actinomycetota bacterium
CATGGGGAAGGGGTCAGGATACTGATCTTTGAAGGAGGGGAGCCCCTTTTATGGGACGGCATATCCGGGCTTGTGGAGAAAGCAAAGGAATTGTTTTTTTCCGTAGGAATCACCACCAACGGGACCATAAGCCTTTCCAAAGCCTCCCCGGACATCTATTTTATATCCATAGACGGCCCCAGGCAAATCCATGACAGCATCAGGGGAAAGTGCTTTGACAGGGTCATGGAGAATATTGAGAGGAACAAGCACAGCAAGGTCATTGCCAATATAACCATATCAAACTTAAACCAGGACAGCATCTTAGAGCTGGTAGGGTTTCTTCAGGGAAAGATAAAGGGGGCCACCATACAGTTCTTCTACCCATTTCCAGGTGTCGAAGAGTTGAGCGTAGACCCGGAGAAAAGGATAGAGGTACTTGACAGCCTCATCCGCCTTAAAAAGAAGGGCTACAGCCTCATGGATTCATACCACTGCCTCGAGAAGATGAAGGACAACAGCTGGAAATGCTACGATTTTCTTATAGCCAGTGCAGACCCTGACGGCTATATCCATCACGGCTGCTACCTAAAAAACAGGCTCAAGGACATATATTGCTCAAAATGCGGATATGCCGCCCACTGCGAGATATCTGCAGCATACAGGCTAAAGCCTGCAGCTGTTGCCACCGCTGCCAGGATCTTCTGGTAGGCTATTTAATATCCTCCCTGACCACTGCAGCTATGCCCCCGGTATAATAAGGCTGGGAGAAGAGCACCCTTTGTGCGCGCTCCTCCGAGATGGTTATGCAGGCCCCTATCATGTCCACCTCCCCTTCCTCCAGGGAAGGTATCATATCTCCAAAATCCATATCTATGATCTCTATCTGCATATCCAGCTCCTGGGCCACAAGCATGGCAAGTTCTATGTCAAAACCTACTATCCTGCCATCCTCATCCAAAAAAGAGAAGGGCTCTGTTATCGCGGCAGTCCCGAAACGCAATGTTCCCTGGCCACCTTCAAGTTCTATATCAGGCATAGGTTCAGGGGAGCCTTTATTGGGGAGCCAGCGCATGATCATGTCATTGTAGTCCCCTCTGGATTCCAGCCTGGAGACCACTCTGTCTATGGTTTCCTTTAATTGCTGGTCTTCCATCTGGACCGCAAAACCATAATTATCTATGGTTATCATCTCTTCTACGATCACCAGGCCCTCCGTTTTGGCCACGATATTCCTCAATATCGGCTCATCATATGCTGCGGCATCGGCCTCGCCGTCCAGCACGGCAAGACAGGCTTCATCCACAGTAGGATAATACTCAAACTCTGCTTCGGCAAACCTGCTCAATACAAGATCATCTGCCATGGTGCCCTCAGGGACCGCAAAGGTCTTGCCTTCGAGCTCGGAGAGCTCTATGGCCCTTATCCCTTGCCCCTGGGTGCACCCGGAGGCTGCCATTATTAAAAATAAGAGTACTGCTCCCAGTACTATAACCTTTCTATTAAACATAAGCTGCTCCTTATCCAATTGATTGAAACCAGACTATATAAAGATTATCAGCCTAAAAGGGTAAAATATCAATTAAATATTTATAATACTTGTATGATATTAGTATGAGTATCAAGCCCTACACTATTCGCCCTTGCTTGCGGACCGGGACTCAAGATCCAATAGAAATTTTTTTATTCCCACCCCACCGCTGAAATTTCCTAACTTTCCGCTTGCTTGGACCACCCTGTGGCAGGGGATGAGTATCATAAGGGGGTTTTTGGAAAGCGCTGTGCCCACGGCCCTCCATGCCAGGGGATAGCCGGCTTCTTCCGCCAGCTTTTTGTAGCTTAGTACCTGGCCGTAGGATGTGTTTTGGAGGGTTCCAAGCACCTTTTTAAAAAACCTGGACCCGGAGTTTAGCCTGGCTTTTACCGTAAAAGTTTCAATCCTTTGGCCAAGGTAGCCTTTTATCTCTTTTTCCAGGAGAGCGTGTTTTTTCCTGGCAGGCCGGATACCAATATATCCTGGGAGGCTGCATCCCAGAAAAAGGATATCCCCGCCCTCCTCCCAAACGTATGAGAGGGGTCCTATGGCCGAATCCATCACATGGAAGTAGGTTTTCATTTTGCCAACACCGGCCTGAGTATAAGGGTTATTAAAAATATGGCCCCACTGACCATTATGATGGTAGCCCCTGAAGCAAGGTTTAGAAAATATGAAGACATCAGCCCCAGGACACTTGATGCAAAACCGAAGATTACCGAGTAGACTACCATCTGGGTAAAATTAGAGCTTATGTTTTTGGAGGACGCGGCCGGTATGACTATAAGGGCGCTTATAAGGATTATGCCTACCACCCTGGTCCCGATTATGACCGTGGTGGCTAACAGGATTATAAAAAGGTAATCATAAGCCGCTACATTGATCCCGTGTATGGAGGCAAGCTCCCGGTCAAAGGTAATAAACATATATTTTTTAAAGAAGACAGCCAAAAGTATCATCACGATTATGCCCAGGCTTACCGAAAGATATAAGTAAAACCGGTCTACGGCAAGGATATTGCCAAAAAGATAGCTTATAAGGTCAGGCCTGAAGCCTTCAAGCAGGCCGATGATAAGCACCCCCAAAGCCATGGAGGAAGGAAGGAATATTCCTATTATGGTATCCACGGAAAGGATGCTCCTGCTTTTTAGATATGATATAAGCACTGCTATTATAATGCCGAACATGACCGCGGTCACCATGGGGTTTAAGCCCATAAAAAAACCAATAGCTATTCCCGCCAGGGCCGAATGGGCAATGGCATTGGCAAAAAATGCCATCTTCTGGAGGATCACAAACACGCCTATAAGGGCGCAGGTGATTCCTATGACCGTGCCGGCGATAAGGGCCCTCTGCATAAAAGGATAGGCCAAAAATTCAAACATACTATTCTCCAAAGAGTTTGCATCTTTCTATGTCCTGCTGGGTAAGCTCTTCCTGCGGTTTTTCCAGGCATTCCTTGTGCTTGAAGATCCCGAAACCCTGGCCGTAAGCCTTTTCCATGTTCTGGGTTATAAGCACATCCTTTGGGCTCCCGAAAGCTACCATTATCCTGTTAAGAGCTGCGACCTTGTCTGCATAAAGGTTTACCACGGTGACATCATGGGATATTAGGGCCACGGTAAGCTTCTGGGCCTCTTTGAGGTTCCTTATAAGTTCATAGAAGCTTTTTTCCCCCTTAATGTCCACGCCTGCAAGGGGCTCGTCAAAGAAGACTATTTTTGGCTGGTTGGCAATGGCCCGTGCTATCAGGACCCTCTGTATCTGGCCCCCTGAAAGGGTCCCTATTTTCTTATGCGCATAATCTGCCATGCCCACCTGCCCCAGGACCGAGCCTATACGCTGTTTTCTTTTTAAAGGCTCCCTTAGCTCTTTTCCAAGAGCTATATCCAGAACCTCTGAAACGGTGATGGGAAATGTCCTGTCAAACTCAAATTTCTGGGGGACATAGCCCACCATCCCCTTGAGCCCTACCCTGTTTGCAGGCTTTCCAAAAATGCTTATCTTCCCGCTTGAGGGGACCAGGCCCAAGACTGCTTTGATCAAAGTGGTCTTGCCGGAGCCGTTTGGCCCTATAATTATTAAAAAGTCACCCACGTCTACGGAAAAGGTTATATTTTGCAGTATCCTCTTTCCGCCCAGGGTGACCGATAAATCATTTATGTCCAGAGCTTTGGGGGCATCCATTTTATTTGTTTATCCTTATAAAATGGGCTATGGACCTGTCATATGTCCTTTCCGCCTTATCGGGGAAAAAGCAGGCAGGAAGCTCCCCGCTTCCCTTATGGTAACTTATGCATTCACAGCATACACCCTTCCTGGGGCAGGGGTCATAGCTGCAGTTGCAGATATCCAGGTTTTGTTCTTTATTGCATTCCATATTATCCCTTTCTGTTAATATTCTATTCCTTTAACGGCTCTAATACCAACGCCGAAAGCATGCTTTATGTCCTTCATCTCGGTTACCGTATCAGCAAGGGCTACCACTCCCGGGTGGGCATTCCTCCCTGTTAGAACCAGGACAAGGCTTTGGGGCTTTTTATCTATGATATCAATAAGCTGGGAGGGGTCAATAAGCCCATAATCAACCATATTGTTTATCTCATCTAAAATTATGACATCGTAGAAAGCTTCTTCTATCTTTTGCTTGGCATAAGCCAGTGAACTTCCGGCTTCATCCCTTAGTTTTTTATCTAAGACAGGCTCCCCTCCCTCAAACCTTATAAACCCTGAACCCAGCTGCCGGATATCGATCTGGGGAATATTTTTGCAGGCCTTTACCTCGCCGGAGACCCAGGGCCCCTTTATAAACTGGAGTATGAGTACTTTTAGGTTATGGCCCGCCGCCCTCAGGGCAAG
>PWSB01000064.1 GCA_003563375.1 Actinomycetota bacterium
CCTGAAAAACTTTCTTCGTACCCGCTTATGTGTTCAACATATATGATCTCTCCCTTGTCTATATCCCTCCTGGCTTCTTTCCCTAATAATTCATTTACTTCCTTTACGGCTCTTCCGCTAAATACAGCATCCGGTATGTCCTGGACCTTTACCATATCCCTTTCTATGGATATGCCTGAGAGGATGTCAGTATTCGCTATTATCACCTGCTGCACCTTGCCGTTACCTGGCGCCCCGCTCTGCAGTTGGCCGATATACCAAAACATCAAAACACCTAAAAGCAGTGCTGCCAATAAGAATAAGATACTGAAAATCTTTTGTCCTATGATCAAAGAAAATCTATGTTTCATTTTGCCTCCTGTTATTTACATATTAGCCCAATTGTATATATATGTAAATACCCAAGACAATAATTTTTAGGGAATATGTATTTTTTTCCTGCAGGTTTTTTGTGAGTCAGCAAAGCAAACAGCCCAATAGGGCTGTTTTAGGGTCTTTTTGGTTTAGTGAGAAAAAGATAGGTATTTAGGGGCCTTTAAATTTTCCTACAAGTAACATCGGGACCTTGTGGTCTTTAAGCTTACTGCATCTGCCACCCTTTTTACTGCAAGTATGGAAGCAGCATTTCTCATATTTACTTTTCTTTTCTGTGACATCACATATACCTCGCTGAAGGCCCGTTCCATTATTTTTTTAAGCTTGGAGCTTACTTCTCTGTAGCTCCAGTAATAAGACTGGCGGTTTTGCAGCCATTCAAAATATGAGACAGTAACCCCGCCAGCATTACATAAAAGATCTGGTATGACCATTATATTTCTCTGGTCGAGAATCTTATCAGCTTCAGGAGTCACAGGAGCATTTGCTGCTTCAGCTATGATCCTGGCTTTGATATCGGGAGCATTATCCTCATCTATTTGGTTCTCCAAAGCCGCAGGAATCAGAATATCACAATCTACCTCCAAAAGTTCCCGGGGGTCTATGGGCCTGCATTTAGGAAATTCACATACTGACCTGCTTTTAAGCTTGTGGGCCCTAGCTTTCTTGGGGTTGATTCCTTCAGGATTGTATATAGCCCCGCCCGTATCACTTACGGCCACTATCCTAAAACCCATATCATGGAGAATGCGGGCACAATGGAAACCTGCATTTCCGAAACCCTGTACAGCGACCCTGGGCTCTATATCATCCATATCCATGTGTTTTAACGCAGAAATAATAGTAGAGACCACCCCTACAGAAGTGGCTTCATCCCTGACTTGAGAGCCGCCAACCTCTAAAGGTTTGCCTGTGACTATGCCAGGGACAAAATGGCCCTTCTGTATGCTATAGGCATCTGTCATCCAGGCCATTATCTGGGGGTTTGTACCCACATCTGGAGCGGGTATATCTGTATCTATTCCTATATTTGGAGAAAGCTCCAGTATATATTGCCTTGATAAGGCCTCCAGTTCCCGGACAGACAGTTCTTTTGGGTTTACAGTGATTCCCCCTTTTGCTCCTCCGAAAGGTATATCTACCACAGCAGTCTTTAGGCTCATCAGCATGGCAAGAGCTTTAACATCGTCGAGGGTGACTGTGGGGCTGAACCTTAAACCTCCTTTGGCCGGGCCTCTATCTGAATTATGCTGTACCCTGTAACCTTTGAATACATCGATCTCTCCATCATCCATCTGCACCCTTACCGATACCTCGATTGTTTTCCTTGGCTCCCTTAAATATTTCTTTATCCCTGGCTTAAGCCCCAGTGTATCCATAGCGTTTTCCATCCTTTGCTGGGTCATAAGCCACACATTTCTTTCTTTATCCATATCAACTCCTTATAAGATTTATACTTTTAAACAAAAAAGCACCTCTTAGAGACCATAAGCAGCACGGTCTATAATAGATGCTTCATTGCATTTGCAAGGCTTTCATTGCCTTTAATTTATCCTCAAACAGTAGGTTAAGGCTAAATTATATATATTCTTTTTTTGTTAATCAAGCGGCGCCTCATTTTAAAATACTTGCCACTGCACTGGTCTTTGAGAGAGATTTTATCTCTACCTTTACCCTTTTGCCCATATATTTTTTGCCATCGATTATCTGCACCACGTGTCCCTCTACCCTTGAAAGTGCATCCTTTTTATTATGCATATAGGGTTCTTCTACCACCAAATCCAGTACATCCCCTATATGGAAAGGCTTGGCCGCATTCTTAATCTCGTCAACCGATCCCTCTGCCTCGACGATGAAAGCATCCATTGGAAGATTATCATCACCGTTTACGGCAATATATTTTTTAGTTATGTTTTCAAGGTGTTTTAAGTTTTTTCCTCCCTGTCCTATTATCAAGGCTGCTATTGAGGAGTTAAGCTTTACCAAGAAAGCTTTGGGCTCGGACTCCTTTGCCAACTTCCTTATCTTTCTTTCTGTTTCCAGCATTATTGTCTCTTCTGATTTGACATAACCCATTCCATTGCAGCGTGGGCATACCTTGCATAGCGTACCCAGTATTCCATCAGAAACATTTTTCCTGGTCATCTCCAGAAGGCCGAATTTAGAAAAATTCAGGATCTCAGTCCTGGTGGCATCATTATCAAGACAGCGGTCAAATTTTCTCAATACCTTTTTCCTGTCTTTTTCACTGACCATATCTATGAAGTCTATAACGATTATGCCTCCTATGTCCCTGAGCCTTAGCTGGCTGCATATTGCTTCAGCAGCTTCAAGATTAGTCCGGAGAATTGTCTGGTTGGAACTTTTTCCAGATGTGTATTTTCCTGTGTTTACATCAATTGAGGTAAGCCCTTCCCCATAATCGAATACGATAAACCCCCCTGACTTAAGCCACACCTTCCTTTCCAATGCACTTTCTATAGCCTCATTGACATTGAAGGATTCAAACAATTCATCTTGCCCGTGATGCACCACTATATGGGTGAACCTTGAGCCTATTTTTTTTAGGTAATTATTTATTTCTTTTCTGGTAGATTTCTTATCCACAAATATGGTGGTAAATTCTTCACTGAACGTATCCCTCAAAAGTTTTACCACCATGGACTGTTCTTCTGATATAAGGGTTGGCTTATTTGTTTTAGAGGCCTTTTTTTCAATCTGACTCCAGTTTTTCAAAAGCTGCCTTGAATCTTTTTTCAACTGGAATTTATTTGCCTCTTTGGCTGCTGTCCTTACTATAAGGCCGAAATCCTCAGGTTTTATCTCCTGGGCGATCTCCCTTAACTGGTCCCTTCTTTCACCAGACAGCTTCCTGGAAACACCAACTCCGTCATTGAACGGTGCCAGGACCATATACCTTCCAGGTAATGAAACATATGTGGTGAGCCTTGCACCCTTGCTTTTCATGGGGTCCTTGGTGACCTGGACCAGTATCATCTGGTTTGGCTTCAATATATGCTGGATCTTTTTTGGCTTGACTTCACGCACGTCTATATCCATCTCTATACCCACTTCATTTATGTAGAGAAATGCATTCCTGTCCACCCCTATATCCACAAATGCTGCATCCAGGCTTGGCAATACATTTTTTACCTTGCCCATATAAATATTTCCTACCAGGGATTTTTTTATTTTTCGGTCAAAATAAAGCTGCACGACCTGGCCGGATTCAAGAATGGCTACCCTGGTCTCATTCTTGTCCGAGCTTATTAACATTTCTTTCTTCAATTTTCTGATCAAACTCCTTAAATTTAAATTACTTCCATGGGCGTCCTGAGGAGGCCGTCGCGTAAAACAAACATTTCCTCCTTTACCACGGAATAAATATCTATACTATACTTTTCTACAATATCTGTAAAATAATCATAAAAGTAATTATACTTAAATATCCTATTATTTTGATTTTTTAAGATTTTAGCATAACCGAACAATTTTAATAAGTAAAAACTTTTTGCCCGGCTAAGGTCAAAGCTGTATATGGAGTCTTTTATGGTGCCGTCCTCACTTATATTATCTTTGAAAGGTTTTCTGTATCCTTCTTCGATACCTAGTTTAAAGCTGTAGAGGATGACTGAAATATCAGACATAAGGCTTTTGGGCTTCCCTTTTATTCCTTTTGCCTCTACCAGCTTTAATTTTTCTTCTAGCTCTTTATTTAGCCTTTTTAAAAATTTTACTGGAGAAAGCTCCTCTTTTAGGATGATGTCTGAATACTCTGCAAAGCTTTCCACCCCAAGCGGGGTTGGATTGCTGAAATTTATCTTGGGCTTAGGATTGTATCCATGGCTGTATTCCACCCCAATATCCGCCCGGGCCAAAGCCCGGATGATGAACCTGGTAATATCAAGATGGGAGAGGAATTTTGACTCTCCTGCCTTTATAAACTTAAACCTGATCCTGTTCTGCATATTGTCTTGCTTTTTCGAATTGCC
>PWSB01000233.1 GCA_003563375.1 Actinomycetota bacterium
CCCTGGACCTTTTCCCTCCATGCCTATGACACCGTCCATGATGTTTAAAACCGGCTTTTTAAAATAAGCGATATCTATAAGCATCTGGCTGAAGGCCTCTATATTGGTAAGCCTAAGGTGATGTCCCACCTTGGAGAGACCCGGCACCAGACCGAACATATTTTTTACTGCCCCTGTCATGGAAGTCAGGCTGTGGGTCTTAAACTTGCACAGGTTTATGATCTTGCCAGCCTCTAATGCCGGCCTTATTATATCCACTTTTTTTAACGCTTTGCCGTCCTTTATTGAAACGGTCTCATATGAAGTGTCAAACTGCAGCCTGCAGCCTGTCTTTTGTGCTATATCCAGGATACCCGTCTCCAAATAGACCTTTTTTAGGTTCTCTGGATTATAGCCTATGCCAGCCCCCGGGCTGTCAGCAATACTGATATTGGACGGTTCAATATAATCTGAGAGCAGGTCTATCACGGCTTCAAGGACCACAGGATGGGTAGTTACTGCTTTCTCAGGCGGCGCTGCAAGTAAAAGATTTGGCTTTAGAAGAATTTTATCTGCAGGGCTGATGAATCTTTTAAAGCCGCCGATCAGCTCAACAGACCTTCCAATGGCTTCTTTTAAGATTTCTTTTTGGTAACTTTTGCATTTTATTACGCTTACTTTTTCCATATCAGCCTGCTCTGTTTTGTCCTATCATCTTCAGATGGCTCACTTTTTCCGGGTCTACTCCCAGTATCCTGCACCCCTCAAGGTCTGCATCCAAAGCGTCATATGAGCCCAGGATCACATTTTTAGGAGGCATGCAGCGCATCCCTCCCTTAAGATGGCTCCCTACCTGGCCGATCCTTCCGTCTATTACCGCCAGATGGATGTCTATATATTTGCTCAGATCATATATGGCTTCGTCCACCCCCACCCTGTGTACATCGCTGCGGTTATAGGAGAGATAGCCCCCATAATATTTTTTAGGCAACAGCCCGATAAGGTTCTTATAGCTTAAGGTCACCTTGGTTATGGAATGGGCTTTAAGGGCAGGGACCGATATAAAATAATGGTCTTCAGACAAAATCCCTGGAAGGAATATTTCCTTATAGACCATGGCATCATCGTTTTTTGACCTTAAAAGCGGGCAGCGGTCCACATCCAGGAGCTTTACGCCATATTTTTTAGCCATACTGGAATATCCAAGCCTGTCATAAGCGATTTGCGTCTCACAGCCACCGGAACCTTCAAGGACCACTATTTCAATAGCAGTTTCCCTGGATAATATGTATTCGATGATGGCGGCTAGGCAATCCATATGGGTGGTGCACGGCGGCGGGGCATCCTCTAAAAGATTGGGTTTTAATATAATTTTTTCAATATTCTTAAGTTCCTGTTCCCAATCCAGAAGGCCCAACAGTTCATTTACCGATCTGCGGTATCCCTTAAAATCAACTTTATGCATTAAATCTATTTTATCTTTGCCAATAAGTACTAGATTATAAGGTAAAACCTCAAAAAAGAAAAAAGGTAAAAAATTCGAAAATTCAACTACTTTGTGTTAGTATACTGCATTTGATAGACTTATGCTTGATATCAAATCATAGCAAGGTGATAAATTAATGAGCGGAATAGCGGGAATTATAACTAAACAGAGAAAAAATTTTGAGAAAGATACCGTTGAATTGATGCTGGATAAGATCTCGCACAGGGGAACCGAGGACAGCAACATGTTAGAGCTGGGGGGTAACAGCCTGGGCATGATCTCCAATAAAGACACCAGTAACAATTCTTGTGTCTTAATGGACGGAAAAATCTACAATATCGATATGCTGATGGCCAAATACCAGCCCGGTGCAGCCGTTAAAAATGATCTGGATAAGATCAATATGCTGGTCAAGAAAAGGGGGCCGTCGATTGTAAAAGAATTTAGAGGAGCCTTTTCCTTGTTGTTCCCAGACGATGATAAAAACTTATATCTTTCCAGGGATGTCATAGGCATAAAGCCCCTGTATTATATAAAAGATGGCTGCAGGGTAATTTTTGCATCAGAAATAAAATCATTGGTCCCTATAGGCGGCAATATATTGGAGTTTCCCCCGGGCCATATTATGAAAAATATGGCTACCCCCCAAAAATATGATGGTATATATGCAGGCGATGATTTCATGGACTTATTACAGAAAGAAGAGATGGTCTCCCTCCTAGAAAAAAAACTTTTAGATGCTGTACAGAAAAGGATACCTGAGAGCGCAAAGAGAGTTGGGGTGTGGCTAAGCGGCGGGGTGGATTCAAGCTTAGTGGCCGCTCTGGTCAAAAGGTTCAAGGATACCGTGTTTACCTTTTCGGTAGGTTTTGAAGGCTCCCCTGATCTTGAGGCTTCTAAAGTAGTGGCAAGGTATCTAGGCACCGAACATGTCGAGCACAAGTTAACCCTGGATGAACTCTATGATACCATCCCGGAAGTAATATATCACCTGGAATCCTTTGATGCTCCCTTGGTCAGGAGTTCTCTTGGAAACATGATAGCCTCCAGGATATCTTCATCTGCGGATGTAGTATTTTCCGGTGAAGGAGGAGATGAAGTCTTTGCTGGATATAATTATTTTCTAGACTTTGAATCTGCCAAGCTCATACAGAAAGAAATGATAGATACCATAAACAGGCTGCATAACACTGCCCTGCAGAGAGTAGACAGGCTTGCAAACGCTAACCAGGTCGTAGTCAGGCTTCCTATTCTTGATGCGAACCTGGTCAATTTTGCCTTGACCATCCCTGTGGAAGAAAAAATTAAAAAGTCTCAAAATATATCTAAATATATATTAAGAAAGGTAGCAGAAAAATATCTGCCTTATGAAATAGCCTGGAGGGCAAAGGAAAAATTCTGGGAAGGTTCTGGAATACTTGATACTCTTACCCAAAGGATAAAACATAATATAGCTGACACTGAGTTTGAAAAGAACCGGAGGCTTGATAACGGGTTTCTTTTGAGAAACAAGGAAGAGATGTACTTCTACAATATCTTCAGGGATTATTTCGGTGATATCGATATAGATAAGCTGGTAGCCTTTACCCCTGATTTCAGTTAACTTTTGGCAGCTCTTGCTACCATTTTGAGATTTTCAAGCGGTGTCCTTAAAGGTACAGCGCACTCTGGACCTATAATGTCAACTCCACAGTCCATAGCATATCTGACTTTTTCAGCTACGTCTTGGGGGCTTCCAAAAAGAAGGGTGGAGGGATTGTTTATATTTCCAATAAGTACTATTCTTTTTTTGGCCAATTCTACGGCCTTGCATGCATCTACCTTTGATTCAAAATGGAACCCATCCATATTGGTCCGGCAGATATATTCTATCCTGTCTGAGGTATTCCCGCATATGTGCAGTATAGCAGGAGCTTTTATGTTTTTAGCAAGATGGGTGTGTATCGGTATTAAAAAATCACGGTATGATTCCGGGCTGCAGAGGTCCCTTGTAGCATGGTCTGCCACGGTTATCACATCCGCCCCCGCTTTGACCTGCTCCTCTGCAAACAGGAGGGGTATTTCTGAGAGTTTCTCCAATATATCTTTGACCTCCTGGGGATTGGTTATGGTCTTTATCAAAAAATCCTCTACCCCAAAAAAGTGATAGCTTAATGTCCAGGGCCCGAAGACCTTTCCTGCAATCAGGATATCGGGATATTTATCCTTTAGCATTGAAATACATTTAAGCAGAGCCTTTACCGCATGATTGTCTAAAAAATGTCTATCAAATGCGATATCATCATAACCTTTCCAAAGTTTGCCGGTTATTGTGGGCATCTTATCAATAGAGCCCCAATCAACCTTGCATCCAATAGCATAAGATTCTATCACTACCGAAAAAAAAGGCATTAATGCATCATAGCCTAAGACTTCATAGCCAGCCCTGGCAAGATCATACATCTTTTTGGCATCGGTGTGCGCTTGGGGAAAGTAGGAGCCCATTATCTCCATCTGGTCCACGGTTACTGAAGATACTGGATTGAAAACCGCTTTCCTTTCAGTTTTTTTTCCTCTTAGCTGGCTTAAGGCTATTTCTCTGGGAGTCATACCTGCCTTCCAATGTATTTAAACAATACATTATGATACTAAAAATCCAACAAACATTCCACTTCCTAAAATAGCATTTTATTAAATTTCTATAAGTCTAAGAGTAAATATGGTTTTAATCTGTAAATAAAACTTCTTTTATTTTTATATTGTTTTTTTTGCCGATTTGTTATATTTTTATCCTGTTATTAGCAGTCTTTTGGTTTGAGTGCTAATTCATAGTTATACTTTTGCATAAATAGTTAAAGGAGGCAACATGAACTACAAACCACTTGGAGACAGGCTGCTGCTTAAGGTAAAAAAAGCAG
>PWSB01000168.1 GCA_003563375.1 Actinomycetota bacterium
ACGGGGCTTTTTTTGGATTTTAACAAAAAGCCGGAGAGCATAGCCCTTATAACCGGTCCGGAGGGAGGATTTGAGAAAAGAGAGGCAGACATGTTAAGGGATAAGGGGGCTTGCATGGTAAGCCTTGGAAACAATATACTGAGGGCTGAGACCGCCTCTATATATATGCTTTCAGTGATAAATTATTTTTTTAAGGATGAAAATGGATAAATTTTACATAGATACCCTGGGATGTAAGGTAAACCAGGCAGAAACAGACCTTATAACCGATGAGCTTGCGCGGAAAGGGTTGGAGCCGGTAGGGCTTGGCCAATCCCCGGACTGGTGCATCATAAACACCTGCACGGTGACTTCCCAAACCGATAAAAAGGTAAGACAGGCCATAAGAAAGGCAAAAAAAACAAATCCGGGCGCCAGGCTTTTGGTTACAGGATGTTTTGCTGAACTTAACCCAGATTTTTTGGCAAGGGAAGGGGTCCATCATGTTGTAGGCAATAAGGAAAAGATGAATATAAGTTCTATTGTATCTCCTGGGGGCCATACCGGTGTATCTTTCTGTGAGAGCCGTTCAAGGCCTCTCGTAAAAGTGCAGGACGGCTGCAGGCAGTTTTGCACCTATTGCATAGTTCCCCTGGTACGCGGAGACTATTTCAGCGTTCCAAAGGAAAAGGTCATAGGTATGGTAAAAAATGCCCGGGACAATGGTTTTCAAGAAGTGGTGCTGACGGGCATACACCTGGGAAAATACGGCATAGACCTTAAAGAGTTTACCCTTGAAGGCCTCTTACAAGATATCTTAAACAAGACTGATATCAAGAGGATAAGATTGAGTTCTATAGAGATAGGAGAGATAACAGAGGGGCTCATAAAGCTTATGGATGATGCAGGAGGCAGGATATGCAGCCATCTGCATATACCGCTTCAGAGCGGAAGCGATGAAGTCTTGCGGTCGATGGGCCGCCCTTATAAAAGCAAGCAGTTCTTAGACCGTCTAAAAAAGGTAAAAGCCGGGATTCCCGGTATCGGTATTACTACCGATGTCATGGTCGGATTTCCAAAAGAAAGCGAGTATGACTTTAATAAGACCCTGGAAGCGGTAATGAATGCATCCTTTTCAAAGGTGCATGTATTTAGATACTCTAGAAGGGATAAGACACCTGCAGCAGAGATGGAAGGCCAGGTCCCTGACGGCATAAAAAAGCTTAGAAGCAGCAGGCTTGCCAAGCTGGGCGATTCCTTAAGGGAAGACTATTTAAAAAAGAACAGGGGCAAGGTTTTGGAGGTCGTCTTGGAGAAGAGATGCCGGGCTGCGGCTTCGGGAACATCCAGCAATTTTATAAAGGTGTCTTTTAAGCCAAAAAAAGGGTTAAAAAAAGGAAAGATTTACAAAGTTTTTACGGAAAGTATGTATGGAAATGGTCTCTGGGGTAAAATAATGTTCAATTAGAAAAAAACAAAATCCATTGTTAAAATACTTAGATAGTGTATAATCAAGAGTTTGACAATTAAATAAGCCTTAGGAGGACAATAATGGATTGTCTTTTTTGCAAGATAGCCAAAAAAGAAATAGACAGCAATACTGTATTAGAAACTGAAGATGTGATGGTCTTCAAAGACATAGATCCCAAAGCGCCTGTCCACCTGCTGGCAATCCCCAAACAGCATATAAAGTCTGTCATGGAGGTAGAAAAACTTGCCGGAGGGGTTTTGGAAGAGATATTTGAAAGCATAGCCAAGATTGCACAAGATATGGACCTTGCCGATGGTTTCAGGGTAGTCACCAATACAGGCAGGGGAGCCGGCCAGAGCGTAGACCATCTTCATTTCCACATATTGGGCAAAAGAAAATTTGCTTGGCCTCCCGGCTAGATAATCCGTGATATAATATAGGTAAATAAAATAAAAAGGAGGGATTTTTTCTTGTCTCCAGTTAAACAAAAAATCCATCTGGATTTTAAGGAAGATCACTCAATAGCTGAACTATTGGGTCACAAAGATAAGCTTATAAAACAGATAGAAGAAGAATATAATGTAAATATTTTTGTTCTAGGCAATGATGTAGAGATATCTGGAAAGAAAAACAATGTGGATAAGGCAGCAAAGCTCTTAAACGACCTAGTGCTTCAGATAAACCTGGGACAAAGGATCAATGAGGATCAGCTCGATGATTCCATTGGCCTGATCAACGGCAAGAGATCCGGCAACAAAGAGGCATTATCCAGCCAGATAATCATAAATGGCGGCAAAAAGATAAAACCCAGGACGGAAGGCCAGAAGAGGTATACCGATGCCATAAAAGGGAACACCATTGTATTTGGCATTGGTCCTGCTGGGACAGGCAAGACCTACCTTGCCCTGGCTATGGCTGTCAGCTCCTTGTGCCAAAATGAGATAGGCAGGATAATACTGGTCAAGCCTGTGGTGGAAGCAGGAGAGAAACTTGGTTATCTCCCAGGGGATATATATGACAAGGTAAGCCCTTACCTAAAGCCTTTATATGATGCGCTCTATGAGATGCTGGATGTTGAAATATTTCAACAATATATGGATATGGGGATAATAGAGGTGGTCCCTCTTGCATATATGAGGGGAAGGACCTTAAATGATTCCTTTATAATACTGGATGAAGCACAGAATGCTTCGCCTGAGCAGATGAAGATGTTTTTGACAAGGCTTGGATTTGGGTCCAAGGTGGTCATCACCGGTGACATAACCCAGATAGACCTCCCCAGGGAAAAAGAGTCCGGTCTGGTACTGGTTAGGGAGATCTTACAGGAAGTAAATGGTATAGAGTTTGTGGAACTTACCTCCAAAGACGTAATAAGGCACAAGCTGGTCCAGAAAATAGTAGATGCCTATAAATCCTATGAGGACCATAAAGAAGCAGAGCAAAAAGAGACAAATAAAGAAGATGATAGCAAAAAAGAACAAATTCAAAAATAGGACCAAACAGATAATAAAGGCAGAGGAAATAATCCCCCGGGGAAGGTGGTTTTTTACTCCTTTGGCCAAGAAGATATATATATTTGTTTTGACCCTTATAGCAATAGTGGCCATGCTCTCTTATGATTTTACGCCAAATATCGAGATCGAGCTTGGAAGGCCTGCTCCAAGAACTATCAGGTCCCACAGGAACCTGGAGTTTGAAGACCCTGTCAAGACAGAGGAGCATATGTTAAGGAACGAAGCTGCAGTAGAGGATGTGTATGCTTATGATTCGGATGCTTTGACCGGAGAAGATGGCACCCTTTACAATATAAGGTATTTTTTCAACCTTGTAAGCATAGTCCAGAGGAAAAGTGACAGTACTTTTGAGGAAAAGGTAGATTATCTTAATAACCTTACCGGGAACAGGTACACCACTGCAGTACTCTCCCAGGCATTGCGGCTGAATGTCGAAGAAAGAGAACTGTTGAGTACGAATCTCCAGAACATCTCCAGGGAGGTCATGAGGCAGGCAATAAGGCCTACCGAGCTTGAACTGGCAAGACAGCGTGCTGCCGATATGGTCAGGGAGGAACAGGCTATCCCTACCGCCCAGACTTCTCTTGCCGTAAATGTATTGGAGGAGACCATCCAGCCTACAGCTGTCTTTGACCCCGATGCCACACAGAGGGCAAGGCTTGAAGCAAGGATGGAGACACCTCCAGCCATGATATCCATACTTGAGGGCCAGACCATAGTCTATGAAGGGGAGATAGTAGGCGGAGAGGATATTGCTATACTCCAGAGGCTCGGCCTTTTGGAAAGGGATTTCAATTGGAGCAGGTTTCTATACATACTATTTATATCCTCTGTGGTCCTGTACCTATTTGGTTTCTATATATATAAGTTTAACCGCAAGGTATTTGATAATTTCAAAAAACTGATGCTTATAGCTATCATACTGGTAGTTTTTACAGGCGTGATAAAAGTGCTGACTGTCCTTGCTTCTATCCATCTTCCTTTGTGGAACTACCTTTTTCCGGTTATCGCGGCTTCTATGATAGCCACTATAATATTTGAATCACGAATTGCCATAATGCTGACTATCTGCATGGCTGTGTTCTTGGGTATAGCCACTGATTTAAATTACAGCATAACCATTGCCTATCTTTTGGGAGCTATATTTTCGACCTATTTAGTCTCAAATATATCCCAAAGGTCTACTGTGATGAGGGCAGGCTTTATTAGTTCCCTTATGCTCGGATTTTTGTTTTTTACTATAAATATAGGGGCAGATGTCCAGAATATAGCATTGTATACCATGCTGGGGGTATTAAACGGTATAATCTGCGCCATACTCACCATAGGGCTGCTGCCGTTTATTGAATC
>PWSB01000057.1 GCA_003563375.1 Actinomycetota bacterium
CCCTGTTTTTCCAAGGCCCACAACAAGCAGGTTTTTGTTTTCCATTTCCATATCTTTACCCTAAAAATTTTATGTAATACATAAAAAAGCCAAGTGCAGCAAAGAGCCCTGCAACCAGCCAGAACCTTATTATCACCTTTATCTCAGGCCAGCCCATAAGCTCAAAATGATGATGGATGGGGGCCATTTTAAATACCCGTTTATTAAATATCTTATACCAAAAGACCTGTATTATAACCGAAAGCGTCTCCAGGACGAACACTCCGCCTATTATCAAAAGAAGCAATTCCTGGTTTAATATTATGGCAACAGCAGCTATAAGCCCCCCTAGCCCAAATGAGCCGGTATCCCCCATGAAAATCTCGGCTGGAGCGGTGTTCCACCATAAAAATCCTATGGCGGCGGCTATGGTGGCTGCGCATATAACCGCAATGTCTATTCCATAGGAAAGGTCAAAGAATATCCATTCCAGCAAGCCGATGAACATAAACACAGCAAGGACAATGGAAGCGGAACCTGCGGCTAGCCCGTCCAGCCCGTCAGTGAGATTGACCGCATTGGTGGTACCGATGATTATAAATACGATAAGAAGATAATAGGCATAGCCAAGCTCCACGTTTATTGCGGTAAGGGGTATGCCTACAGATGTATCAAAATTAAATACCCATATCCCCATGGATATAAAATAGATACACACTATCATCAAAAGAAAGATCTTTACCCAGCCACGAAGGCCTAAAGAACTTTTTTTTCTAATAGATATATAATCATCGATGAAACCTATAAGTGTACAAAGCAGGAAAATAGAGAATACAAAAAAACCCTCCAGGCTGTATTCCCCCCACCTGAAATATTTTATATGGCTCACTATTATAAAAGCATTAAGGGAGCAGATCACAAAGACTAAGCCGCCCATGGTAGGGGTCCCTACCTTTATATTGTGTGATTTGGGCCCGTCAATCCTTATCCTTTCACCCATTTTCCTGCTTTTTTGAAACTTTATAAAAATAGGTGTGGTCACAAGGGAGAGCACGCCTCCGATGATCAAAGATAGAAAAATCCAATCCATTTATACCTGCTATATCCGTTTTATTATATCTTCCATTTTATTTGCCCTGGATCCCTTTACAAGCACTACATCGCCTTTTTTTAAAAAGTCCCCGATATTTTCTAAAAGCTTTTGTTTGCTCTTAAAATAAAAGCTGTTTTCGCCGCAGCCGTCACAGATGTTTTTAGCTAGGTTACCAAAAGAAAGAAGAAGGTCAATGTTTTTTTTCCTTACCCCTTCCCCTACTGTGTAATGCATAAGTGCCGAGTCTTTTCCTAATTCAAGCATGTCGGAGAGTATAGCCACGGAACGGGCTGATTTGGATTTAGATATGTGTGTTAATGTGTCCAGGGCAGACGAGACCGAAAGAGGGCTGGCGTTATAACAATCGCTTATCACGATCTTTCCGTCCTTTTCAAATACTTCCATCCTGTTGCCTTCTATTGCAGCTTCCTCTATCCCCATCTTGATATCCTGTTTATCTATGCCCAGGGTATGGCTTACCGCAGCTGCTGCGCAGCCATTATAGATATTGTGGTAACCGGGTATGTTCAGCCTGACCGGAACTATCCTGGAGCCTTTTTTGCAGAATAAAAAGGTATATCTTCCTAATGGATCTGCTGATTCATCTATAAAATTATAATCCAGGTCTTTTCCTTTTCCGAATTCTATTATCCTGCAGCCCACGGCCTCTTTTATCAGTTCGGTCCACTGGTTGTCATGGTTTAGAAAAAGGCTTCCACCTTTTTCTTCCAAGCCATGGGCGATCTCGGCTTTAGCCAGCGCGATCTGGCTGATATCATCAAAAAATTCCAGATGAGATTCCCCCACTGCTGTTATTATGCCCAAGTCTATGTCGATCATTTCAGCAAGCTCCTTTATCTGCCCTTTGTCCCTCATGGCAAGCTCAGCAACAAAATATTCAGTACTCTTGTCAACCTCCAGGATCGACTTTGGGACCCCGATCTGGTTATTATAATTTTTAGGTGTAAAGCATATACGGTGTTTTCTTTTCAGGATGGACACAAGGATGTCTTTTGTGGTAGTCTTGCCGACACTTCCGGTTATCCCTATAACTACAGGATCTACCATCCTAATATAATTGTATGCCAGTCCGTGCAAAAATCCCAGGTTGCTCTCGCTCAAGAAAACTGCAATGTCTCCGGATAAGCCTTCCGGTATATTTTTATTCCCCTCTTCATACACGAAACCGCAGGCACCTTTGGATATTGCCTGTTCTATATAATCATGCCCATCAAAGTTTTCGCCTTTAAGGGGGATGAAAAACTCTCCTTTCTTCAAAGTCCTGGTGTCTGTGGATATGGAATCTATTAAAAGATTCTCATCCCCCCCTATTTTTTTTGCCCCTGTCCATCTCTGTACATCGGTTAATTTAATTTTTTCCATAGCTGTTTAGGATCTCTCGTACTGTTTCCTGGTCACTAAAATGAATACGCCGGCCTTTAAATTCTTGGTAATCTTCATGCCCTTTTCCGGCAATCATTACAATATCATCTTTTTTGGCCAACGATATGGCATGTTCAATGGCTTTTTTCCTGTCAGGTATTTTTTTAAAAAGGTCTTTTTCTTTAAAACCATTTGAGATCATATCTATGATAGCCAAAGGGTCTTCAGAACGCGGATTGTCAGAAGTGATTATACTAAAAGATGAATAATTACTTGAAACCATACCCATCATCTTCCTTTTTTTGCGGTCCCTGTCTCCCCCGCAGCCAAAGACAGTGATAAGCCTTGCTCCAGAAGGCAATAGTTCTTTAGCGGTAGAAAGCACATTTTCAAGGCCGTCCGGGGTATGGGCATAATCTACGATAACTGTAAATTTTTCATTGGCTATTTTTTCGAACCTTCCGGGGACCCCTTTAAGCGAGCCGATCCCTTTTACGATATGTCTGCAAGATACACCAAGGTTTAATGCTGCCCCTACAGCACCCAGGATGTTATAGACATTAAACCTCCCGCAAAGGGGCGAGATCAGTCGGATTTTTTTTCTGTCTTTGAAGCAAAGGTCAAACTCTATCCCTTTTATGCTGCTTTTTATGTTTTCAGCACAAAGATCCGCATTTGGATCATTGATGGAAAAGCTTGTGGTATCAAGGTCAGTTGTATCCAATATTATCTTTCCATAGTAGTCATCGATGTTGATTACCGCAAACCGGCCCCCAAAGAGTCTTCTGTCCGCTTCTGTAAAAAGCTTTCTTTTTGCTTCAAAATAACTTTCCATATCTTTATGGTAATCAAGGTGGTCCTGGGATAGATTGGTAAACACAAAACCTTCAAAGTCTAAAAGATCCACTCTGCCAAGATCTATAGAATGGGAAGATACCTCCATGGTGGCTGAACGGGCCCCCAGGCTTAAGCTGTCTGAGAAAAAACGGTTAAGCTCTATAGGATCGGGGGTAGTCCTGTCAAATTTAACCTCTTTTCCTGGCAAATATGACTTCACTGTTGTTATCAGGGAATTTGGTATACCTGCTTCATTCAGTATGGAATTTAATAAAAAACATGAGGTAGTCTTGCCATTGGTGCCCGTAACCCCTGTGACCTTAAGCTTTTTGCTGGGAAAACCAAAAAAATTTTTCGATATAGCCGCAAGGCTTCTTCTGGTATTTTTTACCATTACCTTTGTGACCTTATGGTCAATAGGGGCTTCTTTCTGTATTAGGACAGCAGCTGCTCCTCCCCTCACAGCTTCTGCCAGGAAACGATGGCCGTCATCACTAAAACCTTCTATAGCTATGAAAAGATTATTGCTGGATACCTTTTTGGAGTTTATGGCCAGATCAGATATATCCATATCCGAATCTCCTTCAAGGATCCTGTATTCTAAACCTTCAAGTACATGTTTAAGCTTCATAAATCTACCTAGACTTATAATATGTGGTTTGGGATAAAAATCAAAGCATCAATTTATCATGATAAACCTTTGCAATGAAAATTGCATCAGTTTGCTGAACAATGGCGCAGCAACGGTCCCGCCCCATATTTCACCGCCCTGTGGTTCGTCTATGACAATAAGCATCGCAACCTTGGGGTCCTCATAAGGGGCAAAACCTATGAATGATGTAATCACTCTCCCTTCATCATAGCCAGGCCTGTTTTTGTTGGCCTTCTCTGCAGTTCCTGTCTTCCCGCACACTTTTACCCCTTCCACACCGGCCATCCCCCCAGTCCCATCTTCTACCACAGATAACATCATGTCCTTTAGGTGTTTGCTGGTCTCCTGGTCCATCACCCTGACCCTGTTGGCTGTATCTTTAGATTCCATTATGTTTTCATTTAACCTGATCTCCTTTGCCAGGGTGGGAGTAAGCAGATAGCCTCCGTTGGCTATAGCACTTGCTGCCCTCAATAACTGTATGGGAGTGACAGTTATGCTCTGGCCGATCGCCATCGCACCGATCGTCGATTCAGGCCAGGTCTGGTAGTTAAAAAGATATCCTGATTCTTCTCCGGGATAATCTATACCTGTGGGCTCTGAAAACCCGAATTCTTTAATAGATTCCCAGAAAAGCTGTTTTCCCATGGATAGAGCTATGACCACTGCACCGACATTACTAGAGTGTTTTATGATATCGCGGGTTGAATAATCTATATTGTGTGTCCTGAATATCTCTTTGATCTCCCTGTCCCCCACTTGTATGCGGGGAGGAAGGTGGAATACCTGCTGGCTCCCTGTAATGTTTTTGTCCACAGCTGCTGCTACCCCTACTATCTTAAAGGTCGAACCTGGCTCATAAGTAAAGGAAGTCCCGTTTAATTTGTAATATTCCGAATCATAATCCTCATAATTATTTAGGTCAAAACCCGGGTAATCTGCCATAGCAAGTATCTCTCCATTATTTGGATCCATTATAACTATGCTGCCGCCAGCAGCATTGTAACGGTGCACGGTTTTTGCCAATTCTTTCTGGGCCAAAAATTGTATCTGGGAATCAATGGTCAATATAACATCAGCACCATTTATAGGTTCTATGTAGGTCTGTTTACTTCCTGGTATTATATTCCCGAATACATCCTTTTCGGATATAAACTTGCCGTCTACCCCTCTAAGATTTTTTTCATAGTGCAGCTCTATTCCTGACAGACCCTTGTTATCGGTACCAGTAAATCCGATTAGGCTGGCAGCAAGGTCATCATGAGGATAAAATCTTTTACCCTCATTTTTAATATATATGCCTGGCAGATTTATCTCCTGTATGCGCTCAGCGACTTCAGTTTCGACCTTTCGTTTTATATATACAAACCCAAGATCTTCATTGGAAAGCAGCCCCTGGATTTTTTCCCGGTCCATTTCCAATATATCTGCCAGTATCCTTGCCTGGTCTGCAGGGTCTACAACCTGTCTGGGATCAGCATAAATTGTCTTTTCTATCAGGCTTACAGCAAGTTCGATGCCATTTCTGTCTAAGATCTTGCCTCTTTTTGAGTCTAGGATCGATTCATCTGTGTGTTGAAAATCTGCATATGTTATATATTTGGAAGCATGGATAAATTGTATATTTACAAGCTGGTAGCATATTACAAAAAAACCCGCCAATAAGAAAAAAAACAGGAAATAAATCCTTTTCCTGTCCATCTTATCATATTTTTTCCTTATCATTTTTCTTTTTTTCACATCTTAGTCATCAGGGGATAAAAAATGTTAAAACACCTTCCGACACAACCATTACCAAATCCTGTATATAATAGACAGTGCCTAAAAGGTTATTGTATTGTTTGGTTGTCTCAGAAGGCCCTCTTGCCAGGTAATCGTGCAGTCGCTGATTATTTTCCATGCTCGCCTGCGCCACCGCCATTATTTCAATATCCTGAGCTATTTCCATTCCCAAGTCTTCCTGTGCCACAGTAATTATCCTGGAGGGAGACCTGAGTTCTGAGACTTGAAGTGATATTCTGTCCTGGCGTTCCTGCTCTGTAGTTATTGTCTCATTAAGCTGGAGTATGTCTTTTTGGTAATTGATGGTCTGTATTTTCAAGCCTATGTTAAACAAGACCCCTATGCAGACCAGCAGAATAGCTGCTACTATTATATAGAACAATGCACTGTTAGAATAGACTATTTTCTCCTGCTTTTCTTTTTTTCTATCCACTAGATAGAAAAGAGGATATTTTTTCTTATAGTTTTCGCTTTCTTTAATTAATGGCCTGGTATTCATTATAGTTTTTCAATCGCCCTTAGTTTTGCACTTCTAGCCCGGGGGTTTTCCATGATCTCCTCTTGTGTTGGATTTATTATCTTCCTTGTGACTACCCTCCCCCTTTTTTTAGCCCCGCACCTGCAGACCGGCAGCAAAGGCGGGCAGGTGCATCTTCCTGAGAAATTGATAAATTTATTTTTTACTATTCTGTCTTCTAGGGAATGATAGGAAATTATTACCATTCTTCCGCCCTTTTTTAGTACATCAAAACCGTCTTCAATCCCTTTTTCAAGGTTTTTAAGCTCATCGTTTACTTCTATCCTTATTGCCTGGAAGATTCTTTTAGCAGGATGGCCTCTTTTGTATCTGTGTTCGGGGGGGACAGAGTCTTTTATTATCCCTGCAAGCCTGGAGGTTGACTTTATTTCTTCCCGGCTTCTCTCTTTTACTATATTCGCCGCTATTCTCCCCGACCATTTCTCCTCACCATATTTGTAGAAGATCTCCCTTAGCTCCTCTTCACTGTATCTGTTTATTACTTCATGTGCAGTTTTGCCTTCACACCCAAACCTCATATCAAGCATCTCGTCCCTCATATAGCTAAAACCCTTTGTTGACTTATCGATCTGAAAAGAGGACAAACCCAGATCGTATAAAATCCCGTCTACTTCTTCGATATCCAGACCGGCCAATATACTCTTTACATTAGCAAAATTATCTTCTTTTAAAAAAATTATATCTTTATAATTTTTTAATCTGCTGGCGGCGGTGCTTAAAGCCTGGCTACAAAGATCTACTCCGATTAATTTGCCTGTGGGGGCAATTTCTTTAATTATTGCTATGGTATGGCCAGCACCGCCAAGTGTTCCCTCAAAGATGGTATCGCCTTGTTTTAAATCTAAATAATTTATAACCTCCCCTACAAGAACCGGATGGTGATAATCATTTTTCATCTTACCTTTCTAAAAACCTAATTCTTCCAAAGTCGTGTCCTGTCCAAGGAACTGACCGTCTGCCTTTTTGTAATAGTTCTCCCATTCTTCTTTGGACCAGATCTCCGCCCTGTCGGAGACACCGACAAGTACTATCTCTTTTTTTATAGCTGAGTAATCAATAAGGTTTTGGGGTATTTTTACCCTTCCCTGCTGATCCATGGACTCTTCACAGGCAGAGGAGAAGAACCACCTGGCAAACCTCTGTGTATTTTTTTTGGTCAAGGGAAGGGACATTATTTTTTCCTGCCATCTTACCCATCCTTCCCTGGAAAATAAAAAAAGACATTTCTCTCCAAAACCTTTGGAGATGATAATGCCTTTTATAAGGTCTTCTCTAAATTTGGAAGGGACAAACATCCTTCCTTTTTTGTCCAACAACCTATGGTATTCACCTAAAAACATAACCCGGTCCTACCTTTTTGGTACAAGGTGGCAGACTATATAGTGCTTATTCCCTCCACTTCCCACCACATTACACCATTAAGGTACCATATTATTCCATAGTTGTCTACTATTTTTTTATTTCATTTAAAAATTATTTTACAACAAGTATTGAAGCTTAAGGGTAAATTTTTTGGCGGTCAATCTTCTTTTATTCTAAGCTCCCGGGCAATAAGCTTTCCGTCTTCGGACCTGGTAAGCTCCTCTATTTTTTTCTCTGCTTCATTTAGCTTTTTTAGGCAGTAGGAAGAAAATTTAATCCCCTGTTCAAATTTTTCCATAGCATCTTCAAGTGAAATATTCTCATCTTCCAGTTCATTTACCACCATCTCCAAGCTTTTTAATGCCTGCTCAAAATCCATTTTCTTTATATTTTCTTCATTCATTTTCAACTCTCCAGTTTTTTTTAATTTTCCCTGTGACTTGGGCCAGCAAGATCCCATCCCTTAATAAAACCCTTATTATTTCACCTATGCTTACATCCTCTAAGCTGTTAAGGCAGATATCTTTCTTTTCCCTATATAATATACCGTATCCTTTGCCGATTATAGCAGCAGGGCTGCTGGTCTGCAGTCCCTTTAGCAAAACCTCTATTTTAGCTTTTTTTATAGCTATCTGTTCCCTGATACGATATAAAAAGTCTGAACTGAGGCCTGCTAATATCAATTTTTTATTTTTAACCCTTCCCAAAAAGTCTCTACCGGACAACTTATAAGAGGCGCTTATAAACCTGTCTTTTTTTGACCTAACCATATATTGTCCCAGATTTCGGATATTGGCTCCAAGTTCGTCTAGGGTCTGCAGCTTTTGTACTATCAGGGAACGGGGGTGCTTAAAGACCTTCCGGTTGATAAGATAATCCAGCTCCCTTTTATATAGGTTTATCTTTGAAAGTATAATGGTTTTTGACCTCAGAGTTTGGTCTGTTATCTGTTCTGCAGTCTGGATCTTGTTTAAAATTGAAAGCTCTGCTCCCACTGAGGGTGTGGCTGCCCTTACATCAGCGACAAAATCACATATAGTAAAATCTGTCTCATGCCCTACAGCAGATATGACCGGAATCCGGCAGCTGAATATCTTATCAGCTAATACTTCTGTATTAAATCCCCATAAGTCCTCCAGTGACCCTCCCCCTCTGGCCAGGATGATCACATCTACCTCATAATCACTTAGATCATCTATGGCACTGCAAATATCATCACAAGAAGCTGCCCCCCCTACATTGACGTTCCTGACCAGGAGGTGATAGCTGTCCGATCTTCTATTTAACACAGATATGATATCCTTTATTACCGCTCCCCCCGTGGAAGTCACTAGGCCTATCCTTTCAGGAAGCAGGGGAATAATTTTTTTATAGGCTTTTTTAAAATATCCCTTTTTCTCGAGCTTTGCCTTCAACTGTTCAAAAGCAAGTATTAGGGAACCTTTGCCCACTGGCTTGATATCCGTAGCAATTATCTGGTATTCCCCTCTTTTTTCATATAAGGAGACATATCCTTTGGCCATCAGATGCATTCCATCTTCGATCTCAAATAAGAGGCCCTTGTTGTTTTGGTAAAACATAACCACTTTTATCTTGGAATGCTCGTCTTTTAAGTCAAAATACATGTGCCTTCTGTTATGGAAATAAAAGTTTGAGACCTCACCTTCCACCCATATGTTAAAAAAAGAAGATTCCATAGCCCTTTTGATGGCAAGGTTTATCTCGCTTACGGTGTACACCTTGGTTTTTTGAAGCCCTTGCTGAGACATCATGGTTCCCAGTATATGACCATGACCTGGGTTGACTCTTCATCCATACCGCTTACCAGCACATTAACAATACTATCCTTATCTGTACTATGGTATGTATATTTTGAGGTGGTAACTACGCTTTCATCTTCAAGAAACTCGTATTCAGCATCCAATAAACTTTTCTCATAAAACTGTGACTTGGTCCAGATTGACTGGATCTTTTTATCCCTATAGAATTCTTCTACTGAAGAAAAATCCTGTTTTACTTCCAACAGTATATATAAGAAATCTCCCATAGCCTGGTATTTCCTTATATCAGAATCAGGATAATAAAAGCAGGAAAGTGTGTCCATATACCTCTCATCTTCCAAAAACTCAGCCAATTCCTCAAAATTGTCATTATCGTGTTCCGGTCTTTCCTCTATTACTGTTTCCTGTTTTTCTGCCTGCATGCTTAACACCTGAGGGAGTATTAGGACAAGGGCGGCTATAACCGCCACGCCGGCAATTATCCCGATCAATACAGTGGATCTCTTATGCTTATTCTGGTCTGCCATTTAGAATATTCCATTATTTATTAATATTCCAACCACGATATAGAAGCAGAATATGATCTGCAGACAAGTCATCACCAGGTTCAAGCCTTTTTCGAGGCCTTGGGTCTTTTCTTTTAAGTATGTAATGGGTTTTTTGAAAAAATCCTTTATTTTGGGCATAAACCTTATAAAGGAATATATGGTGTAACCCACCAATATTGAACTGCCAAAGGTTATTAAGGGATCGTTGAATATATAGACACAGACCACAAAATAACTTATCTGTACCAGGTTTAAAAATATTATTATGCCCAGAGAAAAAAGGATCGGGGGGGATTTGATAGAAAACTTTTTATCTTGGGAGTTTATTGTGGACTCAAATTTTTCAGCATCCTTTATCACAGTTTTATTATTACCTGCGGCAATAATAAACCTCAGGCTGGACAATTGAACCCATATTAATATCAATGAAAGTATGATTAATAAAAACATTTAACATTATTATAATACAACCAATAAAATTTACAAAATTTTTTATGCGGATGTGGCCGACGGCTTTGCTTTTGCTTCTGTCTTTTCAGGTTTTTTCGAATCTGCTTTGGTTTCTTTCTTTTTGTCTTTGGTATCCGTAGGGCTCCCTGAAGCAGCCTTGGTGCTGGAGCCGTAATCAGTCTTATAAAAACCGCTGCCTTTAAATATTATTCCCACAGGGGAAAAAATCCTTATAGCCTCTTCATTGCAGGATTCACATTTAGTATTCCCATTGGCGCCAGGCTTTTGGAATTTATCGAAAATCTTTTCACATTTCTTACATTTATAACTGTATATGGGCATTTACCCCTCCTTAAAAATTACTAAAGAAATATATACTATAAAAAATATTAAGTCAAATAAAATTAGAAAAATAAACCAATAACCCTTATAATGACCAATAAATCTTATATCCTATTATTATGGGAAAAAAAAGCATTATAATCATCATCGTGTGCACTCTTTTATTTGTGGCTGCCTCATTTGTGACTACACGCAGGGAGCCGGCATTGGAAGCCCTTTATCTGTCTCCGGAAAAAATCATTGTCCCCGAAGCCCTTGAGGGGATTAAGCCTGCGGCCTTTAGAAGCGATTCACCAGAAATATATCTTCTGATAGAAGTCAAACATCTCACTTTAGAAAATAAGATAGAAGTCATCTGGGAAAAATATGAAGGAGATGAATACATAGTAGTCCAAAGGGATACTATCCAGCCCGAGCAGCAGGGTTCAGGCGTAATAAGCATAAATATGGCAAAAAGAGACGGCAGGATACCTGAAGGAGAGTACAAAGTCGAAGCCATGCTGGATAAGCGCAGAGGGATAGCATTGGATTTTACAGTAAGGTGATCAATCAGGTGTCAGCCTGCTAAACTCTTCTTTTACCCTTACGAATATTTCCTCCATGACTTCAGTCATGGTACTGTCAAGATCATAATTATTTATGATCTTTATGCCTTTCTTGTCTGCCAGTTCCTCGATATATGCCTGTATCTTCTGTATTTTATCCAGGTGCTCTATGTATTTCTGCATGGGCCTCCTGCCCTGGGTCTCAAAGGTCCTTTTGCTAAAATGCTCCCTGTGTACCTCCTTATCAGGTACAGATATAACGATCTGTACCACCATGGCCTTTGGCATGAGCGTTTCTATATCCAAATAACCGGGGACTATGTGGGCACCTTCAATTACAATGTCAGATTTTTCCTCTATGCTTCTCTTAATAATAGCTTCCACGCCTACTGCCACCGCCATAACCTGTTCCCTGAAACCAAGCACGACAGGCTCAACACCTGACGGGGGCAATATCAGATTTTTATAAGCATCGTAGGACGAACCCCTCAATGGCCTTATCAGCTTTTCTGACACAGATGCCCTCATCACTTCCCTTATGGCATCTGTTGACGCTACCCGGGTGATGTTAAGCCTGCTGGCTATAAGGGTAGCAATGGTAGATTTTCCTACCCCTGTAGCTCCGCCGATCAATATCAGGGATGGTTTTTTTAACTTTCCCACCGACTGCCACAGCATATATTTTTCGGCATATTCAAGTCCTACTTCTTCTTTTATGAACCTAAAGGCTAAAGATCTAAGCTCATCCAGAGAAATAGATCTCACCTCGCTGTTTAGAAGATACTCCTGTATGTCCAGTGCTATACGATGAGAGTTGACTAGATCTACACCTGTGACCGCAATAGAGGAAGCAAGGATCCCTTTTGAAAAAGGCAGTCCCCTCTTTTTATCAGAGATCACTATCACGCTAGGTTCAAGGGCATTTTCCATATTATCCCTTAATCCTTTCATATAATTTTAATAATTCTTTTTCGAAAGTACCGTTTTCAATTACAGGGATATTGTTCATGTATACGATATCTTTATTCCTTTTGAAAGCATAATCTGTCACTACGTCAACCGAAGCTGCTTTTAATTCAGTAAGTATAGTGTCATAATCCTTGGCTTCTTCCAGGTCCCGACGCAGAAGCTTCCTGTTGGAAAGGTTGAAGGAAATATGAGCCACTTTACAGTCTTGGTTTTTCTCAATATATTCTCGGATACCTTTTTCAATGCCATGTTTTGCAGTCATGGCTATAAAAACCTTCTTCCCGCTTATATCTTTTAGGGGCAAAGGCCTGAACACCGAACAAAAGACAGATGCAGAGGGATTTAATTTTTTGACTTCATTACTGATAAAATTTACCTTTTCCCTGTCTGCCAGAGGTTCTTCGCACATAGTGATTATAACCATATCCGCAATCAAAATCCTGTACAGGCCAAGATACCCGATGATATTTTCCCAATTCTGGCCTGCACCTATTACACAGATGATTGCATCGGCGGCTACATCAGGTATGGATGCTCCGCTGCCCTCCACAAAGGCAAGATCGGGATTTATCTTTTCCATCGCTTTTATGCCTTTTCTTATATTGGTAAGGAATATCCTTCCCCCAAAACCGCCGCCGCATCTCCTGCAACCTACCGTGGTCACTCTGCTCATCAGGGCATCTTCCATATAATCTGAGCTTGCATGGAAACCCCTGCTGTTTAGGTCCAATAAAAAATCAGGGGTTATATCAATATCCTGCCCCTTTATCACCTGCGGCTCCTTTGGCCCTCCCCTTCCCATGGCCATTATAGCTACGTCAATGCCTTTGTTCGTAAATATTGAAGACATGTACGAGCTTATTGCCGTTTTTCCTATCCTTTTTCCTGTCCCGATTATAGATATGCTGGGTTTTGTGATCTTTAAGGATTTACAGGTGTGTTCAAATAAAAAATCAGGTCCCATATAACTGCAGTTTTTGGAAAGACAATAAGAGGCGATCTTCATCCTTATCTTATAGTTTACTACAGGTTCATCGCTTAGATCATAGGCAATATCTGGTTTGAAATAGTCCAGTGCCCTTATGAAATCCTGGCCAAGGTCCTTGATCACAAAAAGTTCCTCGCCAAAATAAGAGTCTGGGTCATCCATAATAAGTTTTTCGGTGCCCCCTAAAAATATAATGCCCACGACTTCCCCGCTAAATACCTCTCTTAACCTTTTTATAGCGTCATGGGTTACATCAGGATAATGTTCACCATCAATAAGGGCTACCAGCTTCTTGTTTTTGTTCTTTTTTCTCTTTAACAAATCTATCATTTATTTTTCTTTTTTCTGGTTTTCTCTTCAAACCCAAGACCTTTTCCGACTTGTCAAAAGGAAATCTTCTGTAGATGTCTATCTCATCTTCTCTTATATGTATAATATTATAGCTGGGCTCTATCTTCCCCCTGAGCCTAAGGCAGGAAACAGTACCCGCGGTCAGAATATACATATCTTCTACACTCCAAATATAGGGGACATGCTTATGGCCGCAAAGGATAAGATCAACCTTGCACTCTGCCAAAACCTCAAGCACGTCACCTGCATCGGTTACTATGTTCCTTTCCCTTCCTGTACCCGGGATGGGTATGAGGTGATGGTGCATTGCAAAGATTTTATATTCTTCTGGTTCACATTTATTGAACTCATGCCTTATAAATTTATAATACTCCCGCCCTATTTGACCGTTGTCCAGGTCAGGTTCGCTGGAATCGGCAGCTACCACCATAACACCATTATCCCTGAAGGTCAGGTATCTTTCACCATAAATCTCCTCGAAATGCATGTAACCCACATTCCTTGAATCATGATTGCCCGGCTGCACGATGATGTTCTTACATTTTATGGGTGCAAGATAATTCTTTGCTGTATCATATTCCCTTTTAAACCCATTACCTGTAAGGTCTCCGGTTATAATAACCATGTCCGGGTCCATTTCATTTATTTCATCTATGGCCCTCGTCAAAAGGCTGGGCACAAATTGCGTTTCTCCTACATGCAGATCTGATATCTGTGTTATTATAGTCTCCTTATTATTACCCATATCACCTTTCCTTTCAGCTTTTATAGAGCGATATATATTATAAGCATATAAAATATAGTATCACTTTTAATTATATTATACATTAGCCCATAAACCAGATAACATATCCGGCAAGCTCTGCAAGGCCTGCTTATGATAACAAGGCCAGCCTTACCGGTCCTATTTCCTATATTGAGATATGTATTTCATGCCGTATGGGTCTCTGCCTGCCAAGAAATCCGCAGCCCTCATTGAAGTCCTCAAGCCCTCGATCAGGGGGTCGGTTATTGGGGCGCATAATCCATTTATTATGGACATGGTTATAAAATGGATGTTTAAAAGATCCCTGTTAGGCATTCCAAAACTTATATTTGAAGCTCCCATGGTTGTGGCAACCCCAAATTCTGTGGTTACCCTTCGCATGGTCTCCAGGGTTATCCTGCCTGCATTTGAATTAGTGGAATTAGTCATTACCAGGCAGTCAAAAACCAGGTCCTCTCTCTTTATGCCTATTGAATCTGCTTTGTCTATGATCCTTTTAGCGATCTTATACCTTGTTTCTACATCATTTGAGATTCCTTTATCATCACAGGTCAAGCAGACTATAGCGCTTCCGCTCTCTTTTGCTATTGGCAGCATCTCATCCATAGAGCTTTCTTCTCCGGTTACTGAATTTATCAGAACCTTATATGGACATGAATCAAGAGCTGCAGCCAATGCTTTGGGATTGGAGGAATCAATGCATATGGGATTAGGGACCACTTCCATTACTGCTTTTACGGCTTTGGGCAGCATGTCGACTTCATCAACACCTACTGCGCCTACATTTATATCAATGATCTCAGCACCAGCTTCAGCCTGTGCCTTAGCATCATCTCTGACCATATCCAGCTTGCCTTCTTTTAATTCCTCTGCAAGTGCCTTTCTTCCTGTTGGGTTAATCCTTTCTGCGATGATAACCGTGGGCAGCTCTAGCCCGAATTTTACCTCACAATCTTTTCCAGTTACAACGGTTTCCATGTAGTATCCTTTCTTTCTAATAATACTTCTTATAGGTTTTGATAAAAGTTTTCAGGAACTTATCATTTATATCAGGCAGGGAGACAGTCACCCTTATAAACCCGTCCAGGCCTAGATTTTTGCCGGGCCTTACTATAAAACCCTCCCTTAGGAGATCTTCGACTATTTCGGCAGAATATTTCCCTGTCTTCAATAATATAAAGTTAGCATAAGATCTTATAAACTCAATACCA
>PWSB01000056.1 GCA_003563375.1 Actinomycetota bacterium
CCCTTGAAGCCTGCTCTATCACATTCTGAACAAACACCATGTGCCCGAACTGGGAGACGACTAATATAAAAATGATCACCATAGGAAGGACAAGGGCAAATTCAAGCGTGGCTTGTCCTTTACAATAATCTTTGTTCATATTAACCGTCTCCCTCTCCCTATACCATTTCAGCTATTTTTCCGAATACATTTGATATGATATCGATCAACATCGGCTTGCCCACTGAAAGCAGGATGGCACTTATGATACCTGCAATTACCAAAACCAGGGCATATTCCAACGTCGATTGTCCTTTTTGACAATAAAGATTTATTTTCTTTTTCACGCTCACCTCCTTTCATTGGTTTTGTTTTTAAAAGCTATCACCCCCTTTCATACCTAAAAGAGTAAAAAATCACCTCCTATGGCAAACACAAGAGGACCACCCACTAGCAGGACGAAGGAAGGGAGTATCAAAAAAGCAAGGGGGAAAAGTATCATCAGGGAAACTTTTCTTGACCTCCTTTCCACTTCCTGCGATATTTCAAATTTTAATTGGGCTGATTTTTGTTTAAGTATATCTGCCATGTTGGAGCCACAGTCCTCTGTGACCTCAAGCAGGTTTAAGACTTCACAGAATGTTTCCGGATTTGGCCTCTGGGACATAATCCTGTAAGATTCTGTTTTTCCCCTGCCAAACTTAATATTTTCTATGAATTCCAAAAATTGGCGGATTATCTCCCCATCATGGTTTTCTACAACTATTTCTATGGACCTGTATATGTTTTGCCCGGAAAGAGTAGATATATAGAGAAGATCCAAAATATAAGGGAGGTCTTCGGAGATGTTTTTATTCCTCTTTTTTACCTCCAGATCCATGATAAGGTCTGGAGCCCAAAATCCCAGACCCAGCCCAACAGCTGCAAAAACCATGCCTAAAAACAAGGTTGGTGCAGCCAGCATGCCGGCCAGGGCAAACAGAAGAGCGCTTGATGCTTTGTATCCGTAAAAGGGTTCCCATCCTATATTTGACCTGGAAAGAGGAAAGGTTTTGCCTTTAAAGTTTTTTTTAAGAAGATTTATATAAAACCTGCCCGCCATACCCATGACATGGTTCAGCATTTTTATTGCAGATGCCCTACTGGGGCGAACTTTCCCCTTATTTTTTCCTCTTAGACTCAGCATCATCCATAAGCAGAAACAAAGGCAAATATACACTGAAACCAGGACCAGTCTCAATTTTCTGCCCCCGCGATTTTTTTCATCACGAATATCCCGGCTATTTCTAAACAACCTCCAGCCACAAGGATCACATTTGAAAGGCTGCTTGAGAAAAATGCAGAAATCCGTTCATTCATAACAAAATACAGGACAATCAGGGCAGCTATGGGAAAGAACGATATAATGGTTGCAGAATAGCGGCTCTGGACAGTTAGGGTCTTTGCCCTGGACCTTGATTCCAGGCTGTGGCGCAGTGATATATTGATGTTCTGGAGCACGAATACAAGGTCACCGCCTATCCTGTGGTTGATTTTTAAACAGCTTGCTAAAAGCTTGATCTCCCTGCTGGAACATCTCTTTGAAAAATTGTCTACCGCTTCTTCAAAAGGTAAACTCAACTCAAGTTCGTCTACTAAATCTATAAGGTGTGACCTCAGGGGATTTTTTGCCCATGCAAGGGAATTTTTAAATATCTGCCTCAAGGACCTTCCGGCTTTAAGCATCAATATCATATGGCTTATAAAATTTATGGCCTGCAAATGCAATCTATGGTTATTCCTTTTTCCCATGCTGATTAAAAATTCGTCCATCCCCACAGCCAGGCAAATCCCCAGAATAGACGCAAACACAGGGTGCTTAAAAACAAAATAGAAAAAGAGCACCATGAGTAGGGTCTTGCCGGCAAGGATTATTTTTTTATGCCTTTGATACATCATTAGTAGAATAATAGGATCCATTTTCTTAAACCAATTTTTTCTTGCTCCCTTTTTTATCCTGGCCCCCTTCCCGGGGATCAGCATTTTAATAGCTAAAAAAAACAAGCCCGCCGTAGATATGCACATAGCAGCTGCCAATAATTGTTCCTTTATTAGTATTGCGGAAATCATTTCACTTCCCTGGCATAAAAATGTTTGATATCCTGACCATATATGTATATGTCATCAATCTTTATAGAGTTGGATTTATCCAGGTTTAGCTTGCTTATCTTCTGTATTATTTTTTTCCCTGCCGCTTTCTCAAGGTGGACAACCAGGTCCAGCGAAGAAGCAAGGACCCTTCTTACTGAGGCAGGAGTAAGGTTCAAATTATTCACAAGCAGGAGGGTCTCCAGCCTGGATACAAGGTCCTGGGGTGAATTTGAATGAAGCGTGCTAAGCGATCCGCTATGCCCGGTATTCATAGCCTGCAGGACATCTATTGCTTCCAGCCCCCTTATTTCTCCAACTATAATCCTGTCTGGCCTCATGCGCAGAGAGTTTTTTACCAGGTTCCTGACGCTTACCGCGCCCCTGCCTTCTATATTGGGAGGCCTTGACTCAAGGCTTACCACATGAGGCAAATTAAGATTCAGCTCCAATGTATCCTCAATGGTAACTATCCTTTCATGGGACGGTATGAAATTGGATAAGACATTGAGCAGGGTTGTCTTGCCTGTCGAGGTACCTCCGGAGATGATGATATTCATCCTTGTATTTACACAATAACTCAAGAAAACTGCGAGCCTCTCATCCAGCATGCCAAGGGATATCAGGTCCTTTATCTTTAGGATATCCTGCTTAAACTTCCTTATAGTCACCACCATGGGAGACAATGATATAGGAGAGATTGCAACATTTATCCTGGACCCGTCCTTTAATCTCGCATCTGCCATGGGAAAGCTTTCGTCCACCCTGAGCCCTAGAGGACCCAAAATCTTATCGATGATGTTTTTAAGGTGCCCATCATCCCTGAAAGAGACCCCTGTCTTTGAAAGCCTGCCTCCCTTTTCGATATATATGTCTTTAAAACTATTTATCATTATCTCTGTGACATCAGGGTCTTTTATCAAAGGAGTTATGGGACCGAATTCAAAGCTGTCCAGATATATTTCTTGTGCCAGGGAGATGATCTCTTTTTGGGTCACCATAAGTTTTTCTTTCTGCACAAGTTCCTTTAGGTCTCCAGTCAGCTTTTCTACCCTTTGGGTTGGTTCCAAACTACTTAATACCTTAAGATCTATATCCTTTATCAGCTTTTTATACATATCCTATGTCCTCATAAAGAGAATCAGAAAAACTTGCCAGGCTCGAGGTGATCCTCAGGTTGTATTTGAAAATACTGGCAGGACCTTTATTTAAAAACAGGAAATCAATGTCTTTATCATAAGGAATAAAAGCTTTTATGGGGTGGTTTACATAACTGTTTATAATTGACGGGGAGATTGAAGGCCTTAGATTATATTTATTTATGACAAGGTCAGTGTCAAGCCCGAGTTGACTTTGACCTATTTTAGACAATATAAGGTTTAAGTTGGTAATAGACACAAGGGAAGGGCTTGATACTATAACCATCCTCTCCATTTCTTTTAAAAGCTCACATTCCAGCCTATTTAACATCCACAGAGGCAGATCCACTACGATGACATCAAAATGCATGCTGGCCTTATCCAAAAAAACAGCCAGGTCCAGCTGTTTTAAAAAGTCTTTTCCCTGGTCCAGTGGCGGGAGTATTAGGTTCAATGTAGATTCTGTATTTATGACCAGGTTCCTTAACAGAGTGGTATCTATTTCTTTTGATCTCCTTTTTATATCACCCAGGTCTTTTGTCTCCTTTTCCTGTAAGTCAAATGCAACCCTGCTGCTGTAGGACCCTACAGCCAGGTCCAGCAGCAAGATATTTTGTTCTTTTTTAAGGGCAAGATATGAAGCTACAGTGTAGCTTATAAAGCTTGCTCCGCAGCCACCCTTGCTGCCGCAAAAAAGTATGGTTTTACCGTTCATGTCTCAATCCTTTCTAATAATGAAATTTAACATATGGGCATATGGCGATATTTATGATCCCCCTCTGTGCAGCAAGGAACACTGATTCAGTTTCAGATGGAGAAAGATAAAATGAGACGGTAAGCATATCAGGTCCCCCGGATTGAGTCCTTAGACCTTCTTCGGCAAAAAATCCTGATTCCGGCTGGTGACCGCTATTTCCTCCTATATGGATTATCTCTTTGTCTTCAATAATGGCCAGAGAAACCATATCGCCTATGTCACGGTCATAATAAATTGAGATCAGATCCACAGACTCCCCTACCTGCAGGAG
>PWSB01000074.1 GCA_003563375.1 Actinomycetota bacterium
AATCCGCATATCCCAAGGTGATGCACCATATACTGGGAAAGCCCATGCTTTACTACATTTTAAAAAGTGCTTTTTCCCTTGGCCCTAAAAACATATATGCGGTCACCGGTTACGGAAAAGAACAGGTAAAGGAATACCTTAAAAAAAGCTTCCCGGAGGTTGTAGTGGTGCAACAGGACCGCCAGCTGGGAACCGCCCATGCGGTGATGGCAGCCTCTGCACACAGGAAGCAGATGGGCAGCCAGGTAATGGTGTTAAGCGGGGACTGCCCTCTGATACTTTCCTCCACGCTTTCAAGCCTTTGGAAAAGGCAGGTGGATACCTCAAGTGCCGCAACTATTTTATCCGCTGTAACAGCCGACCCAACAGGATACGGCAGGATTATAAAAGGGGGAGGCCAAGAGGTAATAAAGGTTGTAGAAGAGGCTGATGCAACAGGGGGCCAGAGAGCAGTAAAGGAAATAAGTACCAGCATCTACTGCTTTGCCAGGGACCAGCTTTTTGACGGGCTTGAGGATATCCGGGCTTCAAACAAGCAGAATGAGTATTACCTTACCGATATGGTCGAGATACTGGTCAAAAAAGGGATGAAGGTAAATACTTTCCAAGCTGAGGATTTTGTGCAGGTCATGGGTGTAAATGACCGCATACAGCTGGCTGAGACTGAAAAGGTCATGCGGTCTAGGATAAACAGGGACCTTATGGCTTCCGGGGTCACCATCGGGGACCCTGAAAACACCTTTATTGAAGATACAGTAAAGATATCGCCCGATACGGTAATTGCCCCTTACTGCTTTATAGGGGGAAATACCCGGATAGGCAGGGAATGCCGTATAGGGCCGTTCTGCCAGATATCTGATTCAGCCATCGGTGAGGGGACAAGGATAAACTCTTCGGTAGTCCTCGGCTCAGAACTGGGCAGGGAAAACAACATAGGCCCCTACAGCTATATCAGGCCGGATACCCGCACGGGGAGCCGTGTAAAGGTCGGCGGTTTTTGTGAAGTAAAAAAATCTGACATATCTGACGGCAGCAAGGTGCCCCACCTGAGCTATGTGGGGGATACCCATATAGGCGAAAATGTCAATATAGGCGCTTCCACGGTTACAGTAAACTATGACGGTTACGGCAAGCATAAGACCATTATAGAGGACGGGGCTTTTATAGGCTCCGATACCATGCTGATAGCCCCGGTTAGGGTGGGAAAGGGAGCCATTGTGGCTGCAGGATCGGTGATCACCGAAGATGTACCCCCGGACAGCCTGGCCATAGCCAGGGGGGCCCAAAAGAACATAGGACAGGGAGCGGTAAGATACAGGAAGAAAAAACAAAAGCAAAAAAATATAGGAGAAGCTAAATGAGAGACTATCCCACTAACAAAAGGATGATGCTTTTTTCAGGGTCATCGAATATCCCTCTGGCCGAAAAGATAGCAAAGAACCTGGGAATAAGCCTGGGAAAGGTAACCAGGACCAAATTTAGAAATGGAGAGATATATGTGAAGTTTGATGAAAGCGTGCGGGGCGCTGATGTATTTTTGATCCAGACCTGCAGCCCTCCTGTAAATGACAATATAATGGAGCTTCTTATCATGGTAGATGCCCTAAAAAGAGCTTCTGCAGGGATGATAAACGCTGTGATACCCCACTATGGCTATGCCCGCCAGGATAAAAAAGCGGAGGGAAGGGAGCCTATCACTGCCAAACTTTTTGCAGACATCCTGGAGGTGGCAGGCATTGACAGGCTCATAGTCACTGACCTGCACACAGCCACCATACAGGGGTTTTTTGATGTGCCGGTAGACCATATAACCGCTATACCCATCATCGCCAAATATTTCCAGAAAAAAGGCTTAAAAGACGGGGTGGTGGTAAGCCCTGATGTAGGCGGGGTAAAGAGGGCAAGCATCCTGGCAAGGCTTATGCATTATCCGCTGGCCATATTTGACAAAAGGCGGCCAAGGCAGAATGTAGCCGAGATAGAGCATCTGGTTGGAGATGTAAAGGGAAGGGATGCCATACTGTTTGATGACATGATAGATACCGGGGGGACCCTGGTAGAGGCTATCGACCATATGCTTAAAAGCGGGGTAAGGAGGGTTTTTGCAGCAGCCACCCATCCCATCTTTTCCAAAAACGCCATAGAGATGCTGCAGGATTCCAATGCGGCAGAGATCGTAGTAGCAGATACCCTGCCTTTAATAAAACCCTATGATCATCAGAGGATAAAAGTGGTCTCCATTGCTTCATTGCTTGCAAAAACCATTAAAAAAGTTTATCATGGCAAGTCTGTAAGTGAATTATTTAAAGATGAAAATCTGGTTTGATAAATCTATTAAAGGTAGGTGTTTAATAAATGGAGAGTTTGAGTCTTACTGTAGATAAAAGGGAGTCAAAGGAATTGGGTGACAATGCTTCCCGCAGGCTTAGAAGGGAAAAGTATATCCCTGCGGTCCTCTACGGGCTTGCCAAGCAACCCTTGAGTATAAAGGTAGATGCAAAGGGTTTTCAGGGTACCATAAAGGGAAAGGGTACCGCTAACCTGATATTCGACCTTTCTATAGGCAATTCCAAAAAGAAGGAATCGGTTATATTAAAAGACATGCAGAGGGACCCCATAACCAGGAATTTTGTGCATCTTGATTTCCTTAGAATAGAGATGAAAAAAGAAGTGGAGACACAGGTGCCCATCAATATCGTAAACGAAGAAATCGCTGCAGGCATAAAAGAAGAGGGCGGAGTCCTCCAGCACAGCTTAAGGGAGCTTCATGTGGCCTGCCTGCCCGGTGATATACCCGAGACCATAGATTATGACATAAAAGACCTCAACATAGGGGACGCGGTCAGGGTCGAAGACCTGCAGGTGGATGAAAAGATAAAGGTGCTAAACGATCCCCAGGAAGTCATAATCTCTATAATACATCCTTCTCAGCTTATAGAAGAAGAGGTTGAAGAAGAGGCTGAAGCATTAGAGCCTGAGCTGATAGGAAAAGAAGCTGAAGAAGAGCCTGAAGAAGAAAAAGCACAAGAAACCAAAGAATCACCTGAACAGGAATAGCTGATAAGCCATGGTTTTGATCATAGGCCTTGGCAATCCGGGAATAAGGTATGCTGCCAACAGGCATAATGCGGGCTTTATGGTGGTAGATAACCTGGCCGCAAAGCTTGGCGGGAGCATATATGCCAAGTTCAACTCCGAGATGATCAAGCTCAAACTCTGCGAAAAAGAAGTGCTCATGGCCAAACCGCTTACCTATATGAACAGGAGCGGGGGAGCTGCGGGACAGATGATAAAATATTATGAGGGGCAGATAGATTCAATACTGGTTATACATGATGACCTGGATATCGAATTCGGGCAGATAAGGTTTAAGCCAGGCGGGGGCACTGCCGGCCATAAGGGGCTGGATTCCATTGTCTCGGTTACCGGCAAGAAGGACTTTCACAGGCTAAAGATAGGCATAGGAAGGCCTCCGGGCTCCAAGGACCCCTCGGTCTATGTTTTGGAGGATTTTAGCAAAAAAGAGGCAAAAGAGCTGCCCTTCCTGCTGGATTCTTCAGTCGAGGCAGTAGAAGATTATGTCTGCCGCGGCATAGATTATGCCATGAACAAATATAATTGAATCCGCCAGGCACTTCGCTTAAAAAGCCATGTTGGTAAACCGTTTTGCTCGACAGGAAGAATTTAAAGATATAGCAGGCCTTTTCCCTCAAAAAAAAGGGGCTTTTGCTTTGGCTGTAGAAGAGGATATATGGCCTTTCCTTATTTCATACCTTGCCTCCGCCTATGACATGCCCCTGCTTGCAATAACTTCCACCATTGACCGCTCCAGGGAGCTTTTACAGGAAATATGTGCACTCACCGGGGAAAAGATATATGGATGGCCCCCGCTGGGGAGCAGCATGTACTACAGGGACCGTTCAACAGATATTATAAATGTCAGCGAGAGGCTTAAAACCTTGAGCTCTTTGCGAAAGGGCAGCCAGGTGATAGTATCCGGCATAAGCTCCTGCTTAAACCTTATGGACAGGGAGGCCCTTGGAAAGCTGAACCCCGTGAAGCTGGCAAAGGGAGAGGCCTACAGCTTAGATAATCTTTCAAAAAAATTAGTACAGGCAGGTTATGAAAGAGTAAACATGGTCTTCGATAAGGGAGAGTTTTCCATAAAGGGATCTATTGTTGATATTTATAATATCGCCATGGACAGGATGGTAAGGCTTGATTTTTTTGGGGACGAGCTTGAAAGCATTTTCATGGTGGATCCTGTAAGC
>PWSB01000037.1 GCA_003563375.1 Actinomycetota bacterium
GTTATTTCTTCTTTGAGATAATCTCTTAAGTCATCGGATATATTGTCTTCAAGATATACGGCTATCTCTACCTGGCTTTTCACAGAGTTCAATATCTGCATAACATCGTAGACCAATACAGAAAACAGGCCTACCATGAATAGAGTGATAGCTACCGTGGTAATAGCAGTAAAACCCATTAGGAAGTTTCTTTTAAAACCCGAAAAAGTTTCTCCAAAATAGTACTTTGCCCTGGTCATCAGTCCCCGTAAACACCCCTTTTCTGATCCCTTATTACCTCTCCGTTTTCAAGCTCGACCACTCTTCTCCGCATGGAGTTTACAACACTTTTATCATGAGTGGCCATAACCACCGTGGTGCCTATCAGGCTTATCCTGGACAGAAGTTTCATTATTCCTTCACTGGTAACAGGATCAAGATTGCCCGTAGGCTCATCAGCAAGAAGTATAGGTGGCCGATTTACAAAGGCCCTGGCGATGGATACCCTTTGCTGTTCCCCTCCTGAAAGCTGGTGGGGGAAAGAATTCATCTTTGTATATAACCCTACAAGTTTAAGTACCTGGGGTACCTGTATCTTTATTACATAAGTAGGTTTGCCTATCACATCTAAAGCAAATGCCACATTCTCATACACTGTCTTGTTGGGAAGCAGCTTAAAATCCTGAAAAACACAACCCATATTCCGCCTTAGATGAGGTATCCTGGAGGATTTGAGTTTGCAGATGTTCCTTCCGGCAATAAGGATAGACCCCGAGGTTACATCGAATTCTTTTATCAGCAGCTTGATAAAAGTTGATTTGCCTGAACCGCTGGGGCCTACCAGAAAAATAAACTCGCCCTTCTTAAGATTTAAGTTTATGTTTTTCAAGGCAGCAGTATTATCATGGTATATCTTGGTAACATTTTTAAACTCGATCATATTCATGGGTAAAAAAGGCGCTTAAAAATTTTAATTAGGTAAAGTTTACCCTCTGGTCATTATTTTTTCAAGATAACTTTGTATGAAAATATCGATTCCCCCATCTAGGACCGATTGGACATCTCCGACCTCTATCCCTGTCCGGTGGTCCTTTATGAGTTGATAGGGCTGCAGGGTGTAACTTCTTATCTGATTGCCCCACCCTATATCTTTTTTCTCTCCCCTTACCCTTTTAAGCTTCTCTTCCTTTTTTCTGAGTTCCATCTCATACAGCTTGGATTTTAGTATCTGCATTGCGGTAGCGCGGTTCAGGATTTGGGAGCGTTCATCCTGGCAGCTTACCACTATGCCCGTGGGCATATGGGTAATCCTTACCGCAGAATCGGTGACATTTACATGCTGCCCTCCAGCTCCACTGGAGCGGTAGGTATCTATTTTTAGGTCTTCCTTATTTATTTTTATGTCCACATCTTTTTCGAATAGCGGGGTCACCTCCACAGAGGCAAAAGAGGTATGCCTTCTGGCTGAAGAATCAAAAGGGGATATCCTTACCAGCCTGTGTATACCTTTTTCTCCTTTAAGAAGGCCGTATGCATTGTCACCGGTTACGGTCAGGGTAGCATTTTTTATTCCTGCCTCATCTCCCTGGCTGAGGTCCACCATGCGGTATTTCAGCTTTCTTTTATCCATCCATCTGGTATACATCCTCAAAAGCATCTGGGCCCAGTCCTGGGACTCAGTCCCTCCTGCTCCAGGATGTATGTTGACTACAGCAGGGTATGAATCATACGGGCCGCTTAATACAGCCTTCTCTTCCATGTCTTTGACCATCCCTTGCAGGCCTTTAAGGTTTTCTTCTAGTTCACCCTTTACTTTCTGGTCCTCTTCCTGGCTGAGTATTTCCAAAGCAAGCTCGGCATCCTCTACCCTCTGCTCTATGGCACTGTATTTATCCGTGATCTGTTTTAGATAGTTTAACATATCGATTATTTTCCGGGCTCTTTCCTTGTCATCCCAGAAACCAGGCTGCATTGTCTTTTCCTGAAGGTCTGATAATCTGTTTCTTTTTTTATCTACTTCAAAGACAGTCTTTTAAAAAGATGGTTTTTTCCCTTATTTTGTTCAGGATCTGTTCATGATCTGCTTCCATGTTATATTACCTTCCGCAACATTTTTTATATTTCCTGCCGCTTCCGCATGGGCAGGGTTCATTTCTGCCCACTTTTGTTTCTCCGCTAGGGACCTTGGCAGTGACTTTCTCCCTGGTTGTCTTCGCGGGACCGCTGGCACTTATATTTTTTAATACCCCAGGCGGCCTAGAAGGGGTGTCCGGCCTTTGGGCCGCTACCCTGGCATTAAACAGAAGATTTATGGTATCACCCTTTATATCGGACATCAGGTCTTTAAAAAGGGAGAATGCTTCATGTTTGTATTCCACCAATGGGTCCCTCTGGGCTATTGCCCTGAGCCCTATGCCTTCTTTTAAGTAATCCATCTCCAGCAGATGCTCTCTCCAGCGGGTGTCGATTATATTTAGCATAGAGAGCTTTTCAAGCCGCCTTAAAAGTTCAGAACCCAGCTCTTCTTCCCTTTCCTGATAGGCCTCCCTTGCTTTCTGCTTAAGGTTGCCCTTAAGATCATCAACCCTGATATCAGTATCCTTTATACCCAGGTCGACAAGTTTTCTGCCGAACACAGCCTCTATTGCGTCTGAGAGTTCTTCAAGGTTCCAGTTTTCAGGATACTCGTTGGGATTTATATGGACCCCTACCAGTTCATCTATGACATCCTCCATCATGGTAAGCGCAGCTTTTTTAAGATCATCCTCTTCCAGTACCTGTTTCCTCTTTGAATAGATTATCTCCCTCTGCTTGTTCATGACGTCATCATACTCCAGGACGTGTTTCCTTATCTCAAAATTTCTGGACTCTACCTGGCGCTGCGCATTCTCCACAGCCCTGTTTATCATAGGGTGCTGTATGGGAAGGTCATCGGGAAAATTAAACCTTTCCATAATCCCCCGCACCCTCTCAGAGCCAAACAACCTCAATAATTCGTCTTCTGTAGAAAGATAGAACTGGCTTGACCCGGGGTCTCCCTGGCGGCCGCTTCTTCCCCTTAGCTGATTGTCTATCCTTCTGGATTCATGCCTCTCTGTTCCCAGCACATGCAGCCCTCCCAGCGCGGGTACTCCTTCGCCCAGGACTATATCCGTACCTCTTCCCGCCATATTGGTAGCGATGGTAACCGCACCCTTCTGGCCTGCATCGGCAACGATATCGGCCTCCCTTTCATGCTGTTTAGCGTTTAGCACGTTATGGGATATGCCCCGCCTTTTTAGCATAGAGGAGAGGGTCTCAGATTTTTCTATGGAGATGGTGCCTACAAGTACAGGCTGGCCCTTCTGGTTGCGGTCCGCTATATCTTCTACCACATTGTCAAACTTCACTTTTTCCGTCTTATATATCAGATCCGGAAGCTTTTTTCTTATAAGCGGCTTATTGGTAGGTATGACTACGGTCTCCAGCTTATAAATATGCCTGAACTCCTGGGCTTCAGTTATGGCGGTACCGGTCATCCCCGCCATCTTGTCATACATCCTAAAATAATTCTGGATGGTAATGGTGGCCAGGGTCTGGTTCTCATCCCTTATGTCCACGCCTTCCTTGGCCTCTATGGCCTGGTGGAGCCCCTCTGAATACCTTCTCCCCGGCATGAGCCGGCCCGTAAACTCATCCACTATTATGACTTCACCGTCTTTTAAAATATAATCTACATCCTTTTTAAAAAGGTGCCTGGCTTTGAGGCTCTGGTTTAGAGCATGCACCAATAAGTAATTTCCGGGATCATAGAGGTTTTGGATTCCGGTCACCTTCTCTACCTTGTCTACCCCTTCTTCGGTTATGGCAGCATTCCTTGCTTTCTCATCTATGTCAAAATCTTTTTCTTGCTCAAGCATGGGCACTATAGCCGAGAACTGCTTGTAAAGCTTGTTGGTACCCGTGGCCATCCCGGAGATTATAAGGGGGGTCCTTGCTTCGTCTATTAAAATGCTGTCCACCTCATCCACGATAGCAAACTGGTGGCCCCTCTGTACCATATTGGCTGTATCTGAAACCATATTGTCCCTCAGATAATCGAACCCAAATTCATTATTGGTGCCATATACCACATCAGCCATATACTGCTCCTTCTTGCTGGAGGTATCCATGCCCTGCTGCAGCAGCCCCACATCAAGCCCTAAAAATTTATATATCTTTCCCATCCATTCACTGTCTCTTTTGGCAAGATAATCATTTACAGTGACCAGATGGGTGCTTTTGCCTCCTATGGCATTGAGGTA
>PWSB01000184.1 GCA_003563375.1 Actinomycetota bacterium
AAGACGGTCTTTGACCTCACCCTTATAGATGACCAGGGAAGGACATATCAGATATGTCTGGAAGCCTTCGCATTTTTTGTACCCGAAGAAGCCTGTGTCCTTCAGGAAATAATACCAGGGGTTGAAAATAATTATTTCGGTGTTTTTGATGTGGAAATAGATGTAGAAACACTCACACTTGAAGTAACAGACCTTGAAATACCCCCTGGGGAGGTCGCTTACATCGACCTGGGCATATAGGGTTTCTTTTGAAAACAGGCCGGGGTATGGTCTTATCTTTTTGCTACTTTTATGACCGTGCCCCGCTCGGGCCTGCTATCTATATCCAATAAAGCTTTTGCCAGTTTTGCCCTTTCTTCCATTATATGAAGGCCATATTTTCCTATAGACGAGTTGTTCGCTGCATCAAAACCGATTCCATTGTCCTCTATCATCATGGCAAGGTCAGAAGGATGCAATATCAGATGTACCTTTACTTCTGTAGCCTTGGAATGCTTCACTATATTGTTTAAAGCTTCCTGGGCGATAAGGAAAAATTCATACTTAGTGTTTTGGTCAGGGTCATAATCCCCTTCAGCCTCAAGCTCCATCTTGATGCCTGACTGTTTCCTGCCCGAAACCAGCAGTTGTCCGATAGAATCTTTTAAGGTGGTATCGGATATTTTTTTAGGCATCAGGTCATAGAGCAGGATCCTGATCTCTGAAAACGCTGCGCTGTTTAGCTCTCTTACCTTCTTAAGGGTTTCCAGTACCCCCTCATGATCCTTTTCATACAGTTTCAAGGTCTTTTCAAGGAAACAATTTGAACTGAAAAGGGTCTGGGTTACAGTATCATGCAGCTCCCTGGCTATCCTTTTTCTTTCCATATTAAGGATCTTGTTTTGAAATGCCCTCATCTTCAATCTCTCAGCCTTTTTCTGTTCAGTGGTCTCAATAAGGACTGTGATTACATTTACCGCCTCTCCCTGTTTGTTTTTTAGGGGATACCAATGGGTAAGCCAATATCTCCTTTCCCCGGGACCTGCGTTTATCTCGGAGCTTACCTCTATATTCAGTATAGGTTTACCGTTCTCCAGCACCTTCGATGCCAGCAGTTCCCCGGTTTCTGCAAAATCTGGAGCTATTTCTTCCATCCTCTTGCCTACGTGGTCCCCTATAGCTAGCCCTGTTATATCTGCCAGCTTCTTATTTACACGGACATACCTTAACCTGTTGTCAAGGACCATCATAGGTACCGGTGTCAAGTTGTAGACCATCTCAATCTCCTGAAGACTATCATTTAAGGACTGGTTTAGCTCCTTTACCTGTTGCTGGGCCCTCATAAGTCCGGTTACCTCTGTAAGTGCTATCGAATAGCCTATCTTTTCCCCGCTGTCTATGATGGCATTGTAGTTTAATATAAAGTTTCTGGTGGTATCATTTTCAGCAAATCGGACCGCTGTCCCGTTTTTTAAGGTATTGGAGGACACTGACTCAAAACCAAGTACAGCTTTTGAGACGGGAGCAAAATTTTTAAAAAATATATCTATATGGCTTCCCTCCAGCATCCGTTTTGTATAGGCTAAGCTCATCGCTTTCCTGTTTGCCCTGAGTATTATCCCTTCGGAATCTGTGACCAGGATTATATCTGCCGCCTGTTCCATTATGGTCCTGGAAAACCATTCAGAGGCCATGATTTTTTCCTGTCTTTTATGTTCCCGCAGGTCAGTTACTACTGCCACTACCAACCTTCCTCTTTTTTGCCTAAGTACATTTCCTGAGATAAATACAGGAATAAAACGGGCTTCTCTGTTGGGGCGGGCAACCATCTCTATTTCTATTTTACCCTTTTCTTTTTCAAGGCTTTTTAAAAAATAATTGAACCTGGATTGGTCCTGGCTCTTGATAAAATTACTTATGTTGCTTCCTAGCAGCCTCTCAAGAGAAACTCCTAGCATATCTGAAACCTGCTGGTTGCAGTAATAGACCAAGCCGTCTGGGGATAATGACAATGCCCCCTCACTCATGTTCTCAACCATTAAACGGTAAGGAAGATGCGCATCCTTTAAGGTATATACCTTATCCTTCCCTTTATCCTGGATGACCACAGCATCCAGGTTGCCCGTCCTTATGGCCTGCAGGGTTTCAAGGCATTCCTCATATTTTAGCCTGAGGTCTTCTATTATCTGCTTATAATTTTCCCCATCTTTAGCCATGTTTATTTTCTTAAAATATTTTATTCATATGTTTTGCCGCTCTTATCTTTAACACCCAAGCCTATCAAGACGTTCTCTTGTTTAGAAAGGTCACCGATGATTTTTTTAATAGGAGGAGGAAGCTTCCTGACCAGGGTGGGCAGTGCTATTATCCCATCTTCATGGGCCCTTGCTGGATTGGCGCTCAAGTCAACGATCTCGATCTTGTATTTGCCCGCCAGATATTTATCACAAATCTTCTTTAAGTTACCTATTGCCTTCATTGACTTATCCGAACTGCCGGCAATATAAAGACGGAAGTTCCAAAATTCCTTGTCCTCTGCTACTTTATTACTGCCCATAATTTACCTTTATCATAGTTTATTAATTATATCACATGATCTTTTAGAGAGTTTTTAGAGATATTTTGCAGGAATCGAGTGTTTTGGTCAACCTTTCTCTACCTAATAATAAAAAGTCCCATTCTTTCCTTTAATATACCCTAAACCCTTTTTAATGCAAAACATCCCAGATTAATAGGATCAGTCCTTGTATCAAGTTTTGGTCCTTTTTTTAGCAAGCCTCATCTTTATATCATTATCCCTATTGGCAGCCTGTAACTTAGCCACTTCAAGCTCCAGTAATTTTTTTTGGGCTTTGAGACTTTCTTTGAGCTCTTTTATTTTTTGCTCAATCAGCTGGCTTTTTCTTTCAATTTCACTTTTTTTTAACTCGATTTCCTTCTCTATTAGGATATTGTGGTTTTTATCCTCTTCCTTTTGCAGCTCTCTTGCGGTCCCGGTGAGTATACCTTCTGGCCCCATATAGGCATCCACAAAGTCTATGCCTTCTTTGGTGAATTCATATTCTCTTACCTGTTTGGAATGGCTGCTTCCCCTGGCCTTCAGTATGTAAAAGAGGTGGTGTCTCTCTCCAGCCTGTTCAGCATCCTTTAGCATAATCCAGTTGTCCATCAATGAGGATATTCCTATCTCTGTCTGCTCGGGGAGATCCGGATTCATAAGGAATGTAAAAAATGCGGTTATCTTTTTCTCTTTCAGGTAATCTATGACCCTGGTCACCATAGATTTTGCCTCTTTCCCGGTCCCTGCTTGCATGAAGCTTGAGATGGGGTCTAATACAAACACATCGGGCTTGTACTCCTCGACCTCTTTATGAAAGGCCACCAGGTGGGACTCAAGTCCTTGGAATGATGGCCTTAGTGAAATCATCTTTAGCCTGCCAGCCTTGCAAAGCTTATCAAGCCCTAAACCCACTGAACCCATATTCCTTATTATCTGCTTGGGGGATTCTTCCAAAGAGATATAAAGCGACCTGTCTCCCCGATGGGCAGCAGCTGCAGCAATGAGATTGGCTAATGTGGTTTTTCCGGTGCCTGCAGTGCCTGAGATAAGGGTGCTGGCCCCTTTGTAGAAACCGCCTGCTATCATCTTATCAAGCTTATCATTTCCAGTAGAAATTTTTTCGGACGGGGCTTCGTGTTCCAAGGTTAAGGATGTAATAGGAAATACAGAAAAACCGTCTTTTGTAATAATGAAGGGGTACTCATTGCCACCATGTTCAGAACCCCTGTATTTGAGTATCCTTAGCCTCCTGGTAGTGATCTTATTGATTATCTGCTGATCCAAAAAGATGACACAATCAGCAAGATATTCTTCAAACCCATATCTGGTGAAGGTATCGGTTCCCTTCTCACCAGTGGATATTACAGTCAGGCCTTTATCCCTTAGCCACCTAAAAAGCCTCCTTATCTCTGCTCGGAGTATGCTCTGGTTTTCAATTCCGGAAAATAGGGCTTCAAGAGAATCCATAACAACCCTTTTTGCCCCGACTTTAGTTATTGCGTTTTGCAGCCTGAGAAAAATACCCTCGAGATCAAATTCACCTGACTCCAGTATTTCCTTTCTCTCTATATGTATGTGGTCTATAAAAAGCCTGTTATCATTTAAAAGACCTTGGATATCATAACCTATAGATGAAAAATTCTTGACCAGTTCAGCCTCACTCTCTTCGAAGCTCATCATTACCCCGGGCTCCCCATATTTGACTGCCCCCATAAC
>PWSB01000096.1 GCA_003563375.1 Actinomycetota bacterium
AGGATAAAAGATTTTTTGGGTGAGGTGTAGGGGTTGGATATTTTCTTAGAAGCAATAAGGAGCGGCTGGGCTGCGCTGGGAGATTATCTTTCAGCACATGTGCTTACCTGCCTTGTACCTGCTTTTTTTATCGCTGGAGCCATTGCCGTATTCATCTCCAAGGGTTCCATCCTTAAATATTTTGGAGCAAAGGCAAAAAAGTGGCTTTCCTATAGTGTGGCCTCGGTATCCGGAGCCATACTTGCGGTATGCTCTTGCACCATCCTGCCCCTGTTTGCCAGCACCAGGAAGAGAGGTGCCGGGCTGGGTCCTGCTATAGCCTTCCTTTTCTCCGGGCCGGCTATAAATATATTGGCTATTGTATATACAGCAAGGCTGCTAGGTTATGACCTGGGAATAGCCAGGGCTCTGGGAGCTATAATGTTTGCTGTGGTCATAGGGCTTATCATGGCACTGATATGGAGAAAAGAAGAGAAGGCTTTAGCCGCCAACAGTGATTTTAGTGCTTCAGTAGGAGGAGTCGAACATCCCAAGCCTAAATTTATGAGTATTTTATTTTTCCTGTCCCTTCTGGGTATACTGGTATTTGGGGCTGCCCAGATGTGGATCTATGCAGGTATCAGCTTGGCTGTCCTTATCACAATATTGGTCATAGGTTACAAAAAGGAGGAAATAAAGGATTGGCTAAAGGAAACGGGCAGGCTTGCCTGGCAGATATTTCCCATACTTTTGGCAGGAGTGTTTATTGCGGGCATCATCCAGTATTTCTTGCCTCAGCAGGTAGTCGAGAACTGGGTTGGAGGAAACAGCTTAAGGTCAAACCTGGTAGCCTCAAACTTCGGTGCTTTGATGTATTTTTCTACTCTTACCGAGGTGCCTATTGTCAGGGCCTTGATGGATCTTGGGATGGGAAGAGGGCCCACGCTTGCCTTGCTTCTGGCAGGGCCTTCGCTTTCCCTGCCTAATATGGTGGTAATAGGCAAGGTCATGGGCGCTAAGAAGACCATTGTGTACGTATTGCTGGTGGTCTTTATGTCTACTTTTGTTGGTATGTTTTATGGTAATTTTTTTGGTTAAAAAAATAAGGAGGAGACCGAGATGAAAGTACAGATATTGGGCACAGGCTGTCCAAATTGTAAGCGGACAGAGCAGAACGCTATGCAGGCTCTAAATAATCTGGGAATCGAAGCCGAAGTGGAAAAGGTGACTGACATAAACCAGATCATAGATTTTGGGGTGACTATGACCCCCGCCCTGGCCGTAGACGGTGAGGTTAAATTTGCCGGTAAGGTCCCAAGTGTAGAAGAGATGGAAAAAGTTTTAAATAAGTAAGGATGCAAAAATGGAAAAAACTGGAATGCCTTTTTTTGAAAAATTCTTGACCCTGTGGGTCTTGTTATGCATAGGTGTAGGGGTCGCTATAGGAAGGTTTCTTCCTGTTGTGCCTGAGACCTTGAGCCTGTTTGAATATGCGAATGTATCTATCCCTGTGGCCATACTGATATGGCTAATGATCTATCCCATGATGCTAAAAATTGATTTTTCCAGTATAGTGGGAGCCACAAAAAAACCCCGGGGCCTTACGGTTACCACTGTGACCAATTGGCTTATAAAACCTTTTACCATGTATGGGATAGCCTTCTTTTTCTTGAGGATAGTATTCGGCCAGCTCATAGAGGTCCCCCTTGCCAACGAATACCTGGCTGGGGCTGTCCTTTTGGGGGCTGCACCCTGTACGGCTATGGTCTTTGTATGGAGCCACCTGAGCAAGGGTGATCCGGCATACACGCTGGTACAGGTGGCGGTAAACGACCTGATAATACTTTTTGCTTTCACCCCTATAGTCGCTTTCCTTTTAGGCCTGACCGACGTGTTCCTGCCCTGGGACACATTGCTGCTCTCTGTTTTCCTTTTCGTGGTAATACCTTTTGCCGCAGGGTATGTCTCAAGGATAGCCATCATAAAGAAGAAGGGCACTGAATATTTTGAGAATAACTTTTTGAAGAAATTCAAATATGTGACCATAATCGGACTTTTGCTTACCTTGATCATTATATTTTCTTTTCAGGGAGAGACCATACTTGCAAACCCTATACATATAGTCCTTATTGCAATACCATTGACTATACAGACTTTCCTTATATTCACAATTGCTTATGGATGGGCTAAAGCTTGGAAGCTTTCACATTCGGTGGCTGCCCCTGGAGCGTTTATAGGTGCCAGCAACTTTTTTGAACTTGCAGTAGCTGTGGCTATATCACTGTTTGGGCTCCAATCCGGGGCTGCACTGGCTACTGTAGTGGGGGTCCTGGTGGAGGTGCCGGTGATGCTTGGGCTGGTGGCTATCGCCAATAAGACACGGCACTGGTTTCCCGTAAAAAAATAAAATGGAGGTGCATATTGTTTGAAAAAATACTGATATCGATAGATTTTTCTGAGGAATCAAGGCTTCTTTTAAATTGCCTGGATGAGTTTAGGAGCTTTGGTTTAAAGAAGGTGATACTTTCCCATATCGTAGATATACGCGCTGCCGGAGGAAATGCATCTGCTTTTGTCGAGTCCAATGAAAAAAAGCTTGAGGAAATAAAAGAAGAAATAGAAAAAGAAGGAATCGATTCGCAGATAATTGTGAATATAGGATTTCCTGCCGAAGAGATAGACAAGATAGCCAGGGACGAGAACGCTTCACTTATACTGATAGGCTCCCATGGCAGAGGGTTTATAAAAAGCTTCTTTTTAGGCAGCACGGCTTTTGACCTTTTAAGGATAACCGATACTCCTCTCTTGATAGAAAGGTTTAAAAAAGATGAAGGAGGGCTAAGGCCTTATTGCAGGCTTAAGTTTCCCAAGGTTCTGGCGGCTATTGATTTTTCGGAATGCTCCAGTAAATTGGTGGAGACTATTGGAAAAAATAAAAATAGTTTTAAAGAATTATTCCTTGTCCATGTGATAGAAAGGGCTTTTAGCAAAAAAGAGTTTGACAAGGCAAAAGAAAATGCTGAGGCTATATTAGAAGAAATAAAAGCAAGCCTGTCCGGAATAGAGGTATATACACAGGTAAAAGCGGGGGATGCGGCTAAAAGCATCATAGAATCTGCCCGGGATGAGGAAGCTTCCCTTATAATGCTTTCCAAGAAAGGCCGGGGCGGGGCAAAAGATTTATTCTTGGGCAGTACAGCCAGGGATGTAGCATTGCGTTCTACCAAAAACGCTGTCCTGGTGGTCCCTTGCGGTATATAAATTAGGCGATGTTTGCAAAAATGGCCATGATATAGTAAAAAGATAGCCTAAGCAGCATCAATTAAAACGAGAAGAGGTGATAAAATTGACTGTTAAAGAAAAAGTAGAACAAGAATTAGAAAATATCCGGCCCAGATTGCAAGCAGACGGTGGAGATGTCGAGCTTGTGGATGTAGAGGATAATGTGGTAAAGGTCAAGCTGACAGGCGCATGCGCCGGCTGTCCCATGTCACAGATGACCCTAACCCAGGGTGTGGAAAGGGTGCTTAAAAATAAGATACCTGAGATAAAAAAGGTACAAGCTGTTTGATTTTTTTTATGTAACCGGGGCTCTTGGTCCCGGTTACCTCAAAAACATTTGAAGATGCTTCTATATTTTTAATTGGTTATTTTAGGTGAACCCTTTCCATATTGATGGCATAATTTAAAGTATTTTAGTTTTCCCCAAACTAGTCAAATATCATGCTTCATGGTTAGAAATTTTTACATAAAGGCAGCTCTTTTCCATATCAGGCATAACTCTTAATTACTTTTCAACAGGTGTACTGCCGGTGCGGTAAGAAAAACTGCTGGTGTCGTAGCGGCAAGGGTCATCCCTTTAGGCGCATTACCTTCTCCGAGGGTGGAAAACCCAAAACTAAGTCCATCAGAGAGGAAAGAGAGGAAAATATAGAATGGATAAAAAAAGTTACCCACAATTACCGTCAGTTCAGGGAAGGCCAGAGGAAAATCAGGGAATATGATAAGCGGTTAACAAAACTTTTAGATAGGTATTTAAAAGAAATTATAGTAAAAACCAGGAAGAAAAAAGAGTATAATTAATTCAGGATTTTTAGGTTTTTAACCTGCGGAATCAAAGTTATTAATATTGGTTGCATTTTTTTAAATAAGCCAGGATATCATCTAAATTAGCTACAGCCAGAGCTACTACTGAATCGGCAGCGCCGTAATAAACTAAAAGTTCATTAGTCTTTTCATCAATAACTGCA